>JAGVNP010000142.1 GCA_020053185.1 Deltaproteobacteria bacterium
GACAAAAGTTAACGGACTGTTTACAAGCCATCTTAGGTCTTATACGAATACCACTTTGGGAAAGGCCATAAATGAAGTGGCAGAGGTTGCAAAGGCCAATCAGATCCACGGTCATGTATCCCACATCTTTTCCATACCCTGGCTTGGGCCGCTCCAGAAACCCGCACTCAAGGTTTTGAAGTGGCTTGCCAGAAATGCGGAAATTACTGAAAAAGTGATACCCGGATTTGTGATTGAAGCAGAGATGAAAAACATCTTAAAGATGCTGGATAAGGAGAGAGCAAACGGCGCGAACATTACGATGGATGTCATGCCAACCACCGCAGGCTTTACTCATCTTATGGCATTCTTCCCTCCATGGGCGCTTACAGGTGGCAAGGATCAGATTCTGGGGCGGGTCAAAGATCCCAAAACAAGAGCAGAGATACTCAAAGATATCGAAACCGGTAAACCTACATGGCCGCATCGCGGAAGGAACGACTGGTCGCTAAATATAATGAAGCAGATGGGCTGGGACGCTGTTACAGTCATGGCTGTTCATGAAGAAAAGAATAAGCATCTTGAGGGAAAATTGTTTACCGAAATTGCAGAAGAAACAGGGAAGCATCCGTTCGATGTGATGTGCGATCTGCTTATCGAAGAGGACGGAAGGGTTCTTGTATTTGAGTCCATGAGTGAACCCGATGATGCCTTTACCGAACACTATACCTTCCCGGCGCTTCAGGATAAACAGACCATGATCACTACAGATACCATCTTGCTCGGCATGGGAACGCCATCATACCTGTTCTATGGATGTTATCCGAAATTCATTCATCGCTATGTGTTTGAGAAGAATCTGCTAGATCTGCCAACAGCCATTTCCCGCTGCACTTCGCTTCCTGCAAAAGAATTCAATATAAAGAACAGGGGCCTTATAAAGGAAGGTTGTTTTGCAGACATCCTGGTAATGGATGCAGAAAACTTTAAGACAAAAGCTGTGTTCAGAAATCCGGCGCAAGACCCTGAAGGCATGAAGATGGTGCTCATCAACGGCAAGGTTGTTGTTGAAGACGGGCAGGTAAAAACAGGAGTTCTTTCAGGGAAGATGTTGAGAAGGGATAAACAGGATACGCCTTCTGTATAAGGCGTAAAAATAATCAGCAGAATAGGAGAGAAGAACATGAAGAAATTAGCAGTTCTTTTAATGGCAGTTTTGATGTTTGCGCTATATGCGTATGCGGCTGCGGCTGAGGAAGGTTCGATGGATTTGGCAGAAGATCAAAGCCCGGCTGAGGTGGTGGAGCGCATAAAGACAATGATCGATCAAACAAAATTGCAGCAAGGCAAACTCCAGTCGTACATTATAAAGGTGAAGACAGCCGAGGGCGGAGAAAAAGGAAGGGTTATCGGGGTATTGCTTATTAATGTGCCGCCTGACAAAGTATGGGCTACAAGCGATGATCTGGAAAGCAGACCAGACTGGATCCCGTGCCACAATTATACCAAGATAGTGCATACATTCGACCCCCCGGAGGAAGGGATGGACCGCCATTTTCTTTTAAATGAGGCGATAAAGATAGCATTCGTTAAACCCACATATTCTTTGGACATTAAGCGGCATAAGGACCTTCTCACAGAGGAATGGCGTATGACTACCGAGCAAGAGAGGGCAACTTGGAAAAACAAAGGAGTAATTCTTAACCCCCCGAGCTTTGGGATTAAAAACATTGGCGGATTTCGGTACTTCGAGCCATATGATAACGGAACAAAAACCATACATTTTTATAGCCCCACTATGGAAACCACGGTTCCAGTCCCTCAGGCAATATTAAACATTGGAATGAAGCTCTCTTTGCCCGGGTATATGAATGGCATGAAGAAAGAAGCAGAAAAGAGATACGGCGGGA
Organism: Deltaproteobacteria bacterium; assembly: GCA_020053185.1. Taxonomy (GTDB): domain Bacteria; phylum Desulfobacterota; class Desulfomonilia; order UBA1062; family UBA1062; genus JAGVNP01. Next base: position 1,890 of record JAGVNP010000142.1, read on the forward strand.
AAAAATAGAAGTGGCATTAAGCCGCTTCTCGTAAGTTCGGGGATAGGTTTTACGATACAAACATAGAGCCAGATTAAGGCTGGACAACAAGAAAATGCGTAGCTATAATAACATAATTTGGACAGAAGGAGGACTGGCGTGAGGGAGATTGGACATCTTAAGAAGGTTGTTCTTTTTTTAGTTTGCCTGGTAGCGCTATTGAGCACAGGCTGTGCAACAAAGATGAAGCGCGCGCAGGAAGGTTTTTTGAATCAGGCTGATGTCGATCTAGTACAGGATGGTCTGGCAACACCAATACTCTTGCTCGATGGTCTCAATGAGGCATTTCCTGATAATGATGGGCTTCTTTTTTCTGCATGTCAGCTCAATACCGCCTATGGTAGCCTACTTTTATTCAAGGACAGTGAGAACAATAAAAAGCGCGCATCTATGGCATTTACAAAAGCCAAGACATACATCTTTAAGGATTTAGAACTCAGAAATAAAAAATTCAAGAAGGTGAAAGATGCGCCTTATGAGGAATTCATCACTTGTTTGCCCAAGTTTAAGAAAAAAGATGTGCCGAACTTATATTATGCAGCACAGGCTTGGACAATGTGGATTATCTGCGAAGACACATGGGAATCTAAGGCAGATGTGCCCAAGGTAGAGGCAATCCTTAATCGGATTCTTGAACTTGATGATACCTATAATTATGGCATGACGCATTGCCTTATTGGAGCGATTTATACCACGCGGCCAGCTGAGCTGGGGGGGCAACCAGAGGAAGCAAAAAAACATTTTGAAAAGGCGCTCGAGATCAGCGAAGGAAAGAACCTGCTTATCCACGTGTTTTATGCCAGACAGTACTGCAAGCTCGTTTATGACAGGGAACTCCATGACAAGCTTTTGCAGCAAGTCATTGATGCAGATGTAAGCAAGTTGCCCAAAGACTTGACAATGATGAATGTTCTTGCAAAGGAACAGGCACAGGACTTACTGGACAGCGCAGATGAGTATTTTTAAAGAAAGTGGACAATAAAAAAACAATCGTGATCAACATAATAACAAAAGGAGGAATTTCATGAAAAGCGCATTAAGATCCATTTTTGCTACACTGTGCATCGTGGCATTTGCCCAAGTAGTGTGCGCAGCACCGGTTACCATTAAACTTTCAACCCTTGGTATGGAAGGATCTTCCCAGCTCAAGGCATTTCATGCTGCAGAAAAAGAGATCGCAGCCAAAACAGGCGGCGAAGTTATTTTCAAGATCTATACAGGCGGGGCCATGGGTACTGGAGAGACCCTTTTCCGCAAGATCAAGTTCAAGCAGCTTGACGGCGGCAGCTTCACAGCAGGAGAGGCATCAGAGTATTGTGAAGATCTTCGAGTTCCTTCTATCGCATTCCTTTTAAGGAGTGAAAAAGAAGTGGACTATATCATGCCAATACTTACTGCGGATTTTGAAAAGAAACTGGTTGGCAATGGATATGTGCCGCTTGCATGGGTGGAAACAGGATTTTCTTACATGATGAGCACGCAGTCCATTACAAAGGTTTCTGACCTTCAGGCAAGAAGCGTGTGGATTCCTGCTGACGACTGGGTAGGACAGATGGAGTTCAAGCAGTTCGGCGTAACCCCGAAACCCATGAGTCTGTCTCAGGCAACAACAGGGCTTATGACTGGCATGATCGATACCATCGAAGGTCCGTTTATTGCAGCAGTCGGCCTGCAGTGGATCAACAAGGTAAAATATGTATTTGATGTGCCTCTTCTCTACACATACAGCGTGTTTTTGGTATCAAAGGACAGCTTTGACAAGATCAGTCCGGCAAACCAGAAGATCGTAAGAGACACTTTTGCAAAACACTTCCAGCAGACGCTTAGAGACCAGACCAGAAAAGACAATGCTGATGCGAGAAAGGTTCTGGCAAACAAAGGCATTAAATTCATAAAACCTGATGCCGCAAGCATGAAGACTTTTGAAGACAAGATGGATCTTGCAGTCAAAGAGATGGAAGCAAAGAAGGTGTTTACCCCAGGCCTCATCAAAAAAGTAGATGATATGCTCGTAAAGTTCCGCGCTGGCAAATAAGGGGGTGTAGCCTTGGAAACAATAGACAATGCACCTGAAAAAGGTGCGAACAAAATTTTTGTTTGGATGAACAGAGGCGAAGATGCCCTGCTTGTCACATGCCTTGTGGTAATGGTGGTGCTTGCTTTTTTCAACATCATTGCCCGTAATTTTGGTGGTGGAGGTATTGCCTGGGCAGACAAGGTGCTCATCAATCTGGTGCTCTGGGTTGCCATGCTGGGAGGCGCTATTGCGAGTAAGTCAAACGACCATATAAAGATAGATATTGTTTCGCCGTTTGTGCCTGCTCAGTACCATAAATACTTTAATGTGTTTACCCAGTTCTTTGCAGGCATAGTGACTGCTATCTTGTGTTACGAGGCATATCAACTGGTTGCCACAATCGAGTATCCTGAGCACAGGGAATTCATCCCGCATATTCAGACATGGATGCCAATGGCAATCATGCCTTTTGGGTTTGCTCTAATGTCAATACGGTTTTTCAGGTTTTCGATTGAGGCTGGAATAAAGATCTTTAAGGGGAGGGATGCTATATGATGATTGCAGTGAGCATTATCCTTGTCCTTCTGGTATTTATGGGAACCCCTCTTTATACAGCCCTGGCGGCAGTTGCCCTGTACTGGTTCCATGTAACTGACACGCCTCTCATGGTGGTGAATAATGAGATGTACCGCATCACTGACCAGGAGATCTTTATCACGCTTCCTCTGTTTACCTTTGCAGGCGTGCTTATGAGCAAAACCAATATGCCGCACAGACTTCTCGGTTTTTCCCGCTCCATATTGGGATGGATGCCTGGAGGAATGGCTATTGTTTCAATTGTTGCCTGCTGCCTGATCACGGCATTTACCGGCGTAACCGGTGTTACTATAGTGGCCATGGGAGTTCTCCTCTATCCTGCATTGGCGCAGGATGGATACAGGGAAAACTTCAACCTAGGGCTTCTTACTAGCGCAGGAGCAATGGGGCTTTTGATCCCACCCGCAATCCCGCTGATCCTGTTTGCCATCATTACCGAGATCAACCCCGCAAAGCTCTTTATCGCAGGTGCTCTGCCCATGTTGCTCATGGTTGTACTCTTTGCCGTGTATGGCATGAGAGAGGGCATCAAGGCTGGTGTTCCCAGGATCAAGCCGTCTGTCAAAGAATTTTTGAGGGCTACATGGGAATTCAAATATGAGTTGCCTGTGTTCGTGATAATCCCCATAGGAATATTTGGCGGGTATCTGACTGCAGTAGAGGCAGCATCAGTAATGGCATTCTATGTTTTGATCGTGGAAGTGGTTATCTTGCGAGAAGTCTCTTTTAAAAAATTCCCTGTTGTTGCCAAGGAATCCATGGTTCTTATTGGAAGCATACTTGTGATTATCATGGGCGCTCTTGCAACCTCAAACTTCTTTATCCAGCAAGAGGTACCAACCAAGCTGTTTGCTTTCCTCTCCCAGTATGTCCAGACCAAATGGGGATTTTTGCTCCTGCTGAACATCTTCCTGCTCATACTCGGATGTCTGCTGGATATTTTCTCTGCTATCATGATCGTGGTGCCGCTGCTTATCCCTGTAGCGCAGGCGTATGGCGTGGATCTCTATCACCTTGGCATTATCTTTTTGGCCAATATGCAGATCGGGTACAGCACTCCGCCTTTTGGCATGAGCCTGTTTATCGGGTCACAATGCTTCAGGCAGCCTGTTACCAAGCTTTTTGCTGCATCGTTGCCATTCCTGGCTCTGATGATTCTGTCCATATTGATCATCACCTACTGGCCTCCATTGACACTCTTTATCTTAAAGGCAACAGGTCAGATCTAAGAAACAATAATGCACTGCCGGCAGAGACCGGCAGTGCATTTCTTCTTCCCATAATCCGGCAAAGGAACAGATTTTTAGAAAACCTTTTTATCTGCAAGAATTTTTTCTTCGGCTTGCATAGGTTGCAGCAAGAATTAGTCCTAGGACAAGAAGGCCTGAGTCTGTGTAGAGCGCAATGGCAAAAGAATCTGTTGTTTCTTTTACCCGTGCAAACAGAAATGGGCCAAAGATGCCAGCTACGCTGGATGCAGTAAGTAGCATGCCATAGATCTCTCCAATATGGGCCGGCCCAAATTCATCTGCAGTAAACGCAGGCATTGAAGACAGACCTCCGCCATAGCAGGCAAGGAGAATGCAGGAAATAACACCAAAAAAAAGAACGCTCTCGATGTGCGGGAGCACCACATACCCGGTAGCTGCAAGGCTAAACATGAGGACAAAAACTTTTTTTCTCCCGATTCCGTCAGACACCCATGCCCAGAAGATTCTGCCAAAACCATTAAATAGCGCACACACTGCAAGAAGTGTTCCTGATGCAATGGCAATTGCATTCAACTGGCTTTTGGTTAGCGTTCTCGCAATAGAGGATACCATAACGTCTTGCGCTATTGGGGAGAGTTGGGAGATAAAGCCAAGGCCTGCAGATATATTTAAAAACAGTATGGTCCAAAGTATCCACCATTGAGGTGTCCTTATTGCCTGACCAAAAGTAATGGAGCTTGTATGAAGAATGCTTGAATGAGATGAAGTTGCGGAAGGATGCCAGTCCTTTGGCGGATTAGTAAATATAAGGGCCGCACCTGTGACAAGCAACAGACTCGCTATTCCCCAGAAATAAAACGTCGGCGCAACCCCAAGGTCGATGATAATTTTTGGAGCGATCCTCCCCATGATAAATGCGCCAAACCCATAGCCCATTACCGCAATCCCTGTAGCAAAACCCTTTTTATCCGGAAACCATCTGATGAGCGTGGTGATAGGCGTGATATAGCCAAGCCCGCCACCGAGTCCGCCAATAAGTCCATAGCCGAGGTAGAGAAGAAGAGGGTTGGCCAGGGAGTTTGCAAGACCTGCGATGACGATGCCAGAGCCAAAGAGCAGGCCGCCTGCCATGCCGACGAAACGAGGGCCTTTTTTGTCGATAAGGTATCCGCCGAACGCTGCAGCAAGGGCAAAGACAAAACTGCTGATCATAAAGGCAGCCTGCGTCTGAGTTTCGCCCCAGCCATGAGCATCCATCATGGGTTTTTTAAATACCGACCACGCATAGACCGAACCCAGGCAGAGTTGCATTACAAAACCGGCGCAGGCTATCAATAGACGTTTTTTTCTAAGATCTTTCAATAATCCCCTTTATACGGAAAAATAGCATTTGCGCCTGTTATGGAAAAGAGAAAAAAGATTTTAAAAAGAATTGCAGGAGAGGGCTACCATCTCCTCAGACGCCAAAACGAAAGAATTCCTGCAACAGGTAATGCAGCCAGGCCCACGATAATCCAGAAGGCAAAACTGTATTCAGCCAGCGGGATTTTCACATTCATGGAAAACATACTCACCACAAAGGTAGGCACCATGACCGTAAGAGTGATGATGGTTAAGGTTTTCATCAATACGTTTAAGTTGTTGCTTACAATAGACACCCGAGCATCCATAAGACTTGCAAGGATGTTCGAGTAAATTTCGGCCTGTTTTAAGCACTGGTTGTTTTCAATGATCACATCATCTAAAAACTCTATGCTCTCTACGGAAAAGCTGATCTTTTCTGCGGCATATTTAAGCTTTTCAATTACCATTGCGTTTCCATTTATAGCGCTAAAGTAGTATACAAGGCTCTTTTCCAGAGTAAACAGATCAATAAGATACTTGTTTTTTAGAGAGGCATTGATCTTTTTCTCCAGAGAATCAGAGAGCATGTTTATTACCTTCAAATGCTCTACATAATGGGCAATGGTGCGGTACAGTAGTTTGAGAAAGAGA
>JAGVNP010000313.1 GCA_020053185.1 Deltaproteobacteria bacterium
AGAAACTTTCTCTTTGCCTGGGACCTGCATATTATAGATTGGCATTTCAGATATTTCTCCGGAAACAAATTCATATTTCTCAACATCTGCTCCGTTTTTGGTCAGAGAAAGATATGAATCCCCCCTCGGAAGCACTCCTGCATATGGGGTGTCGGTGAGTTGTTTCATGGAAGCAGCGTGTATCTGAAATTTTCCGGAGATGTTAGAAGAAAAAACCAGGGCTCCGTCTACCCATGCCGGGTCCATCTCGACAGAGGGCGACTCGGTAATTCTCTTCCATTCATTGTCGTAAACCCATATATCCCAATTGCCGCCTATATTAACTGCTGCTGCAATCCGACCATCTTTGTCTGCAACAGGCCCGGATATTTGAATAGCCCCTTCCGGGCCTGGAATCAAATCCATAGACGGAGTATGGGTAAATTGTCCAATCACCGGGAGCGCTGTGCCTTTTAAATGGAGTTTAACCAACCATGGCATATCTGCCTTTCGCGTTACAGCTACTCCCCCAAGGCCAGGGTCCCATACATGATCTATATTCACAGGAACTGCAACACCATTTTTATACTGGATTACCTTTGAGCTTCCACCATTGCCATATTCTGACACCCACAATACATCATCGCTGTCGATATACCCGTACCTGCTCCTCTCTCTTGCTCTATCAATGCCAGGATAAATACCGGAGACATTCCAATAGGTAAAAGGATGCGGCCAATATCCTGTGATCATGAGACCTGCTTCCCCATTTTCCGGTGCATCCAATGTCTTGCGGAAAGCCTTCCAGAGATCAGACCATGTTTTTCCAAAGGCCTTTTTTGCCTTGAAGTCGATCTCTATGGGAATAATGCCTGCGCCATGTATCTCTATAAAATCTAAAATTGCCACCCACCCATATGTTTTATAAATCCAGGAGACAAACGGCCTTCCGTAAATCCTGTATCCGTAATATCCCGGCCAGGCACCCGGATGATTGCTCATTGTGGAAATATCATGCGGAACAGATCCGCTAGCAATTGCAGCCTCATACGGGTCCTGCAGAGCATCAGGCTCGTAGAGTGTGTAGAGAAGATGTGAGATACCATCCTCTATCCATGGAGGAAGTATCGTATTGGGAGAGACAACCTCGCCGACAACTCTATGGGCTACACCGGGAAGCCCTGACCTGAGACAGTAGATTCCCTGTATACAGAGACCCTTAAAAAGAAAATAAGCCCAAGGGTCAGGATACATATACCCCTCTTCCAATACACCGGGCGCACGCAGAGGAATTCTCACCTCCCGGTGTGGAATCATGGAAACCTTGGCTTGAGGGATATCCATGTCTTCATCAAGAATCACATGCACAGGAGTGTCAACGCTCACACCCATTGCATCTAAAAATGAGAGCATCCCGGGTATCTTGTTCTTTAGTTGCAGAGCGATCTGCTCGCTTTCCTTTGGATAGTACAGATAGATGCCGTCTTGAACAATATATTCAAGGGCATCCGCATTGGATGCACAAAACAAAACAACGCATGACACAACAAATAGTTTTTTCATCTTAATAATATATAACGACTTATTTGTTGTTTTCTTTAGTGTCGATTTTTTAAAAACATTCCATTTATATGAATATTACTTGCAGCAATATATGTGATTGGCTGATTATTAACTTTTTTTGGCAACAGGTTTATGCTTTTTTCTATTTATCAAAAAGCGACCCCAACTCGCCACGCATCTTTTTTAAGTCTTTTTTCTTTCGCTCGTTAGCTTCTTCAAGCCTGGCCACGCGATCTCTGAGGCTCTGAAGTTCTTTTTTTAAAGCTTTGATATCTTCCTGCAAAAGATTAATGTCGGACTTTGTATCAATGTCGTAGGAAAAATCATCCATCAAAGAAAAAAGGTCGTTGACCTTTTCCTTTGTGCTAGAGTCCATATGCTTCTTTTTTCGCCTTTACACGGATGGTTGACAGGGAAGTATAGACCTTTTCGAGAGTTTCTTTTAACTCTTTTATTTCCTGCGAAAGAGAATCGTTCTTTTCCTGCTGCAAATCTATTATGGCTTCCAGCTCTTTTACCCTGCTTCTGTTAAGCCCAAGCTCTTGTTCCAGGATTGACGACTTTACTTCGAATTTTGCTCTATGCTGCAGCTCATCGCTAAGCCTGTTATACTTGGCTTCAAATGCATTTTTTTCCTTTATAGCTTTTTCTATTTCTTGCGTCTTCTCGGTAAGTTTTCTGGAAATGTTTTCAATGTATACACTGCTGTCTTCTACCTGCTCATTGAGAAATGCCAGCTCTTTCTTAAACGCATCCTGATCAATAATGTTTTTCTTTAGATCAGAAATCGTAATTTTAAGTATGGCATTTTCACTAAGGGCTTTTTCCAGAGATTTTTTCTCTTCCCTTACCTGTCGCATCAAGTCCTTATTGCGAAATAGGGCTTCTGTGACTTCGATATTCAAGTCCTCTATTGCGCTGATCGTTACATCTGGCTTACGCGGACTTTCAGGTAGTGCTATTTCTTTTTCTGGCTCCTTCTTAAAAGCAAGAGACGGAGCTTCTTCTTCAACGGAACTTTCTTGAATACGAACAGGGTCTATGTTCCACGGCCTGCTATGAGCACTCCGCAACTTTTTCGGCATCTTCTCTGCCACGTTTTTATCAAATCCATCCTGCATATCTTCCTCCAACAACTATTAAGACAGCCCCTTTATATAAATTCTTCTACAATGTCAAATCTTTATAAACACCATATTATAACTATTGAATTTTATTACAAAAATGTTGGCAAAATCTACTATATAAAGCTCTCTAATTTTCCACTGCTATTAATGATAACCTATTATAAATTAATAGGCAAGGGATCAAAAACCTCCTTGATAAAACCATCAATATCTACTGCCCCTCTTGATGTGGGGGCATATTGATGAAGAGGCAGACCCAAGCTTGCTGCCTCTGCCATCTTTGTGTCTTGGCGGATAATGGTATCCATCAAATAATCTTTATAATGTTTTTCGAGGGCTTCTTTTGCCCTCAGACAGATATTATGAGAAGCATTGTAATGATTAATGAACACTCGTATGTTGTTAAACAGAAAATCAAAATCCTCTTCGATAGTTGAAATTGTCTCAAAGAGTATCTTGAGCCCGTGATATGAGAGAAAGTCAGCCAGCACAGGTACAAAGAGTTCTGTTGAGGCCAGTATACCGTTAAGATTTAAAAGCCCGATAGATGGAGATGCGTCCATTATGATAACATCATAATCATCCTGTATAGAGGCAAGGCTCTTTTTTAATCGTGTCTCACGTGCATTTACTGAAGTAAGTGCAATCTCTACAGGCGAGAGGTTTAGGTTCGCAGGAATAAGCTTAAGGTTCGCCACCGGTGTGTCAAGGATAGTCTCCTTAATATCCATGCGCTCAATCAGCACATTGTACAAGGTATGCTCAAAGTCAGAGTGATCAATGCCTAGACACTGCGTCAGATGTCCCTGCGGATCCAGATCGATCAGAAGAACCTTCATCCCCAGCTGGGAAAGCCTGAATGCGTAAAAAGCAGAAACGCTGGTTTTCCCTGTACCTCCCTTAAAGTTAAGAAAGAGCTGTCTCCTCTTTGTGGGAACAAGCGGTTTTTTCTTTAAGATCTTGAGGTAGTTGGGAATGTCCTGCGGCGAATACCTGCGCATATCGTTAACAATTTCCGGTTTCGGAAATTTTCCTGCTGCCTCTCCATCTAAAAGAGATGTCTTGGATATACCCAAAAGAGAGGCAAATGCCTTTGGCGAATAATAGGTCTGTTTCACTTAAATTTTCCCTCCCATAAGCTCCCACCAGCTTTTCCATTTTACAGAGATCCATTCCAATTCCTCGTCTGGCACACTATAAGGATCTCCAAAGTTTTTTCCTGTGATTTTCTCCAGTATCTTCATTGCACGTCTCTTGAACTCGATCTCTTCATCGTCCAGAATCTTTATCACATCTCCCACTGCCTCTTTGCTCTCCCATATGCCCAGTATTCCCAATGCCTCTTTCCGCAAAGCCGGGTCGCTATCCGCTACAGCCAGGCAGGCTACCTTTTTTAATGTGTCCTGATCCTTGGTCCACCCAAGATAGCTTAGCACCCTCCTGCGAACATACGGATCTTTATCATCCAGCCATTTGATGGCTGTTTTTATATCAACTTCGCCCTTTCGAAGCAGATATCGTATTGCAATCCCTCTTATCTTAGGGTCTGGATCCTTTGCAGCCTCGTGAAACAGCGTAGAAAAATCTCTGGAGTCTTCAAAGAGCGCATCATAAACAATCTCTTTTGTACTGTTATCTGCATCCTTTAGCACAGGGGACATAATATCTTCCGGATCTTTGATCTCTTTGAGGATGGCTCTCACTGCCATCTTCTTTATTTCAAGATCCTTATCTCTGAGGTCAGTGAGCGCTCGATCTATTTGCAACAGATGCCTCCCTTTTCTGCATTATATAAATAGTATTACCATATATAGTCAAGGCATTCTGATCATTAATAATTTTATTTGCCCTTTTGCGATACAGTGGTAGTTTAGATTTATGCATATTGTAGCTGATATTGTGGTGTTTCTGGGGATTCCCAGAATGCTTACCTATCTTGTCCCTGATCAGATGGATATCCGGGTCGGGGCCAGAGTGAAGGTACCGCTTAAGTCTTCTCAAAAAATCGGGGTAGTGATCTCACTGCATGCGAAGGATGATGTAAAGGATCTAAAGCCTGTCATCAATGTAATCGACAAAGAGCCGCTTATCCCGCAGCATGTCATTGATCTTCTGATCTGGTGCAGCCGTTATTACCATGCAAGCATAGGATCATGCCTGTCCCTGGCATTCCCGCCCTACTTAAGAAAAGGAAAAACTTTTGAGCTAGAACCCACATATATGGTCATGAAAAACCAAAACCTGCCTGAAGCACGGCTGGGTAAAAGACAGAAAGAGCTTCTCGATGCCATACCAGAGGGCGGGGTCTTGCTGGAAAAGCTGAAACCCGTTGCAAAAGGAGTCCTTATTGCCTCGCTTGTGCAAAAGAAACTGATATCTCTCAAAGAGATCGAGGATAAAAACATCTCGCTTCCAGTTCCCAAAGAAGATATCCGGTATACCAAAGACCAGGAAAAGGCCATCTCTTCCATAGAAGAAGCTGTCGGAGAAAAAAGATTTAAAACCTTTCTTATACATGGAGTCACTGGCTCTGGCAAAACCGAGGTATATCTCGCCTGCGCCATGAAGGCGCTTTCCATGGGCCGCTCTGTGCTATATATGGTGCCGGAAATTTCACTCACCCCTCAGACAATCGAGCGGATTCGCTCCCGAATACCTGTAAATGTAGCGGTGTTCCACTCCGGCCTCACAGATAAAGCAAGGGCTATTGAATTCCTCAAGGTTGCCCAAAAAGAAGTAAGGTTTGTGCTTGGCGCCCGATCCGCAATCTTCTCTCCCCTTAAAAATCTGGGTCTTGTTATTGTGGATGAAGAGCATGATGGAAGCTACAAACAATCCGAAGGGGTGCCTTATAATGCGAGAGACCTTAGCCTGGTGCGGGCAAAAAAAGAAAATGCTGTTGTCGTTTTCGGCTCCGCAACGCCAAGCATGGAAACATATGTTAGGGCAAAAAGCACAGAAATGTCTCTTGTACAAATGCCCAACAGAATCGGGGATGTCTCATTGCCAAGGATAGATATTGTGGATATGAGGGGTAGAGATGATCCTCTGTCTGACGAGCTGATACAGTCCATAGAGGAAACCTTGTCGCGAAAAGAGCAGGCGCTGCTCTTTATCAACCGCAGGGGATTTGCCTCTGCGCTCGTGTGTCCTGGCTGCGGAAAGGTTCTCTCTTGCCCTCATTGCAGCAAAGGGCTCACCTATCATAAAAAGAAAGGGATCGGGTTGTGCCATTACTGCGGTTTTCAATTAAAACTACCGGAGATCTGCCCTTCTTGCGGCTGCCTCGACATGAAAACCCTTGGCCTTGGCACAGAGAGGATTGTTGGCGAGATCGCAAAAACATTCCCTCATGCAAGAATCCTCAAGATGGATACTGACGAGATCAACTCGCAGCAAAAACTTATCAATGCCCTTGATGCGATCCAGAAAGGAAAAGTCGATATCATTGTAGGAACGCAAATGATCGCCAAAGGTCATGATTTTCCAAACCTCACACTCGTAGGCGTAATCCATGCCGAGCAGCACCTGTACATGCCAGACTTCAGGGCTATAGAACGGACTTTCCAGCAGATCGTGCAGGTCACGGGCAGGGCAGGAAGACGCCGATCATTCACTCATGTGATTGTGCAAACCCTTGTGCCAGACCACCCGATTTTCGCTGCCATTACTAGCTATGATTATAATAAGATGATTTCAATTGAAGAAGATTTGAGACAATCAATCGGCTTCCCGCCGTATGTACATATGGCAAGATGCATCATATCTTCGTATAAGCCTTCTCTTCCCGAAGCAGTAGGGGGGGAAATCGCGTCTCGCTTAAATGGCACAGACATAACTGTTGTGGGTCCAGCCCCGGCACCGCTATCATTCTTAAGGGGCTCTCACAGGTGTCATCTCATAATGACATCAAAAAACCGTAAGGCCCTGCATAATGCTATTGATAGAATCCAGAGAATTTCTTTCCCATCCTCGGCAAAGATAAAGATCGATATAGATCCGTATGACATGCTTTAGTCTCTGTATTTTCTTACTATAGAAAAACCTCGCGCAAAAAAATCAGTTAATCAAACAATAAGATCTACATGTTATTGCCAAATGAAAAACTGGCCCGGTCAATGGCAAGGCCTGTATGAACATGAATAAGCTCGCTTGGACCAACAATAAACGGATGATAGACCAGGCAAGCATCATATGAACTGATCTGGGTATTTGCGAGAGTTGAAGAAAGTTCCCTCTTATCGGCCATGAGCCTTGCAATGATCATGACAACGGCTTCTGTAGCTTCCTTGGCAGGCAGGGTGACAGGCGAAAAACTCTCTTTGGATATTTCACTATTTGACGTCCACTCAGGCTGTGTCGTTGTCATATGCGTTGCCCAATGCAAAAAGGTGATGGGCTTGATCTTAAATGCCGGCGTCCAGAAAGCAAGGCTGGTTTGTTCTGCTTTTTCCGTGACAGGCTTTGCAAGATTGGCAAAGCGTATCAGGTCTGCACACGACGCAAGGTCAATCCCCTTAATGTCTGCATGTATACGCCAGAAAGGCAGATAAACTAGCGGTTTCTCTACCTGAGAACCTGCTGCAATAACCTCGAAAGATTGGCTTTCAAGCTTTTCTCCTGTACATGTCCAGATCGTGCTGCAGTTTCTGCACATTAGGGCAAGAGAGTTTTTTTCTCCCTCAAGATCCCATCCGCATTGCGGGCACAAAGTGGACCTTGCTGTCAGCTTCCATGGTAAAGCATCTGCTGCTGCCAAAAGTTTTTCCTGCCCGGAAGGTCTCCATCCATCAACAGGCCTGTTTAGTATTGCGTCATGTATTATTCCGTTCTTAAAAAAGAAGGGAGCATATATCAGGCTTACCATCTCACCTATAAAAGTCTTTTTTTTCGAAGAGGATGGAGAGCAGGCCGAAAAAGGAAGATGACTAAGGATGCGTCCCTGCATCCGGGGAACAACGAATCTCAATTTTAAAGCCTGGGGTCTGATGCCCAGAGAAAAAGGCAATTCCGGAACATCCAGGGCAACCTTGCTTGTGTCTACAAATTCAGAAGAGACATCAAGTCCTTGAATGAAAAACGAAGACCCTTTAAATCTCCAATACGGGATGTAGAAAATTTCCTCCTGGCCCGGCGTTGCCGGAAGATAGTAACGAAAAGACTCTCGTGATGAAAGAAACAACCGCGTGCGACAGTATGGACATGA
>JAGVNP010000211.1 GCA_020053185.1 Deltaproteobacteria bacterium
CCCTAATACCGGAAAGCGCGCTGCACAGGACAGCGAAAGAGCGATCAAAAAGGTATTAAAAGGTGCTGATCTGGTGATCATTGTTGCCGGGCTCGGGAGCGGTACAGGAACAGGAGCTTCTACGATCATTGCCCGTATTGCCAGAGATCTGGGGGCTTTTACTGTTGCAGTGGTGACAGAGCCGGTTACCTTCGAAGCCGAAAGCAAAATAAAGCAAGCCAAGGATGGAGAACAGGCCTTGCATGGCAATGCGGACGTCGTTATTGCAGTTTTGAGCATAGAAAACGATGATATCCCTCTCCTGGAAGTGTTCAGGAGGACAGATGAGGCTCTTTTAAGTACAGTCAGGGATATCTGTGACCTGGCGAACAGGAAAGGGATTGTGAATGTGGGTTTTGATAGCGTAAAAACACTTATATGTGATAATAAAAAGGATATGCAGGCCTGCATCAGGATTACTGGAATGGATTTGGATTACTGGATTTACATGAACGGGAGGACAGGGCATGGGTTTGATCGATAAAAGCAGAAGCGACTACTTGAGCAAGACCCTTTTTATAAAAGGATTGCAGTGTCACAAGAATCTTTTCCTTAACAAGTACCACCCTGAATTAAAAGACGAGGTTTCCGAGGCACTGATGGCGATCTTCAATCGTGGCAGTGAGGTGGGGATTGTTGCGCAGCAGCTATTTCCAGGAGGAGTAAACATCCCCTACGAAGGCCAGACCAAAGACGCCCAGGTCAGACAGACGCAGCATGAGATCGAAAAAGGGACATCCACCATATACGAGGCTTCTTTCGTTTATGACGGGTCATTTGTCAAGGTAGACATCCTGCATAAAACTAATAACAGATGGAATCTGTACGAGGTGAAAAGCCCCACAGGTATGGAAGATGTCCATATCGATGACGTGGCCTTTCAGTATTATGTTCTGCAAAATGCCGGGCTGGATGTTTCAAGGGCCTGCCTTGTGCATATCAACAACCAGTACACAAAGAACGGCTCGCTAGAACTCGACAAACTCTTTGTCATCAGGGATCTCACCGACGTTGTGAAGGAAAAGCAGCCCTTCATTGCCAGCGAGATACAGAAACAGAAGGATATGCTAAAAAGCAGGGAGCCGGAAATCGATATCGGTGAACACTGCAAGAATCCTTATCAGTGCGCATTCAAGGGACACTGCTGGGCCCACATCCCTGAACAATCGGTATTCAGCATAAAGGGACGGGGGGTCGATAAATTCGGGCTTTACCGCAAGGGCGTCATCAGGATGGAAGACATACCCCGCGATATCCTGAACAGGGACCAGCTTATTCAGGTGGAGGGAATGCTCAGCAGGAAAAATCTTATCAATGCAAATCAGATAAAGAAGTTTATCGGTTCACTGTGGTATCCTCTTTGTTTCCTGGATTTTGAGACATTCGATACACCGATTCCACCCTTTGATGGTACAAGACCCTATCAAAAGATACCGTTCCAGTATTCCCTGCACTGTCTTGAGTCAGAAGGTAGAGAACTGAAACATCACGAATTCCTCGGCAACCCGGAGGCTGATCCCAGAAGACATCTTATAGAGAAACTTGTTCATGAGATTCCGGACAATGCCTGCGTGCTTGCATACAACATGACTTTTGAAAAAAAGGTATTAAAGGATCTTTCAGAGTGGTTCCCGGAATACAAAGCTAAAATAGAGACTATTACAGCTAACATACGCGATCTCATGGTTCCGTTCAAGGCAAAGCACTGCTATCTCTGGCAGATGAACGGCTCTTATTCGCTGAAATTGGTTTTGCCCGCACTTGTTCCGGATATGGGATATAATGGCATGGAGATCAGCGACGGTGGCATGGCCTCGAACAGGTACCTGACAATGAGCCAGATCAAAGATCCAGACGAGATACAAAAAATCAGAAACGCACTGCTTGATTATTGCTGTCTCGATACGCTGGCCATGGTGAAGATAGTGGAGAAATTAAGAGAACTAACGCTCTCGTAAAATGATTAACTAAATTTTTGATAAGGAGGAGTAAAAATATGACAGAATTAAAAATCACCCAAAACTTTAAGGATTGGGCTTGTTCGTTTTCCGGCTGCGATGGGGGCAACCCTGAGAGTGAAATATGGCTGTGCGGAATAGAATGGGGTTACGGAAAGAAAAAGGATCAAACGCAGGAGGAGTATGAAAAAAAACTTGATAACTATTATACTAAAGAACTCAGGGAGGAGATTGTGGAGGGGGCTCGTCCTGATAAACAATATCTGTTAACAGCCACCCACCATCTGACGTATCAATTTGGGCAAAAGGTAGCAAAGCTATGCGCCGTTATTGAGGGTTGTAATTTGAGTGAAAAAAAATATTATGAATTTCTGAATAAAGAGCACCCTAACGCAGAAATTTTCAAACTAAACCTTTACCCGGTTGCCTTTCCTAATGAAAGCGATGAACTGTGGGAAAAATATCAGCTCCCGGAAATAACAGGGCTTGCATCAAAGCCTATATATAGAACATGGTGCTTTTTGAATAGATTCCCATTTATGAGCAAACAAGTTGAAACATACAAACCCCGGCTCATCATTGCGACAGGTATATCTCATTTGACAGATTTTGTTGTTTGCTTTGCAGGTCAAAGCGGGGTTGATGATATCCATAAAAAAACAATTACTTCCGAATCTGATTCCGGGCATAACAAAAGAGACCTTTACTGGGCCAGGATCAATGAAAGAACAAAGCTTTTTGTGATACCTTTTCTGGGCGGACAGTATGGGCTAAACAGTGATGATCTGATTCAAAAAATTGGAGAAGAGATAAGAAAGATAAGGGATTTGAAAAACGACTGAGAATGTGAGAGGGATATAAACTCATCCATATGTTTGTTTCACTAAGATAAAATATTATCAGGGAAGGGGAAGGGAAATGGATAAAGAGGAAAAAAATGAAAAACTGATCAAATCATTGGTCAGAGCTGGTCTTAGCGGTAAACATGGTGAGAATAGTGAAGAGAAGTTTGTTGAAATATGGGTTAGGGATGAATTTAAGTGTGTTTATTGTGGTGAGTATTTACTAAAAGATAAAATCCGAATGACCAGTGCCCAGATTGATCATCTTCTTCCTAAGACAAAGCACCCTAAATATAAAGATGTTCCGGCAAATTGGGTTCTATCATGTTTTCTATGCAATCAGCTAAAGAGAACCTTCGATCCGCTAAAAAATATGCCTGAAATCATGGAAAAGATCTCTCCCGACACACTTGGTGTTTATCGGAATCTTTTAATTAATGCATGCAAGGAGCATTTGAAAAAAAGCTGGAATGAAAAAGAAGGAATCCTAAAAAAATCATTGAAAGCAATCAACCAGAATCCTGACAGATGACAGCCATTCCCATGGCTATACGGTTTCCATGTTCTAGAAAAACTAATGGAAAGCCCAGATATGCCATTGCAATAAAAATAGTTAGCGGGGTCAGGTCTTGTTTTTTGCTAACCAGCCAGAAGGACAGAGCGGCTTTATGAAAAGTGAAGATATGTCATGGATACCTTGAATAATTGAGTCACCACAAATTTCCACATATATAGCAGCTTTCGAAAATATTACCGTTGATCAAAAAGTCCAGGGATCTTGCCATTACAGCAACTTTTCGAAATTCCAGTACTATTGATCATTTAAATCTTAGCTCACTATTTTATATACAGGTTTAATAGCTCCCATTGCAGAGTATGCATATGCACGGACATACCATGATGGATCTTCTCGCACCACCTGGGTTAAAAGTTCAAATGACCTTGAATCCCTGATCGTTCCAAGCATACTGCATGTTTTTGCCCTTATGATTAGTTGTGGATCTCGTATTCCTTTTTCTATCGCATCAGAAGGAAGATATTCATTTTTATCCTCTAAGGCAATGTATGCTCTGAGCCTGACTTTTGGGCCGGGGTCGTCTGTAAGGACGAGCAGATCATCCATTGAAAGCGCTTCAGCGCCGTATTTTACTGCTATATAGCGTTCTTTAGGATTATCAGAAAGAACAAGCGTCCGTGCCATTTCTTTATTATCCTTCACCGTATGAATTAAAGAGATTGTATAAAGGTGTGGGATAAATGAAATAAAATAGGTGAGCATCATTGCAAGGACAACAATTTTGTGACGGTCAAAAAGAAATGAGAAATACAGTGCAATCCATGCAAAGACGAAAAGAGGTATGAAGAGAATAGGGCCTTTAAGAAAAAGTCCTATGCTGTTTCTCAGCCGGTTATTGTAGTCTAATTTTTTACTCTCTTTTTGTATAATGGATCTAGCATCAATAGTCGTATTTTTGTTTCCAACGACAATGCTTGGGCAAATAAGCGGTCCTTGGCTTACAATCAGGGTCGATCCCTTTATGCTGCATGGATCTTTTTCTTTGATCAATAAACTTCCGTGAGGCGGGTTTATTACCCTTATCCCGTTTTCAGGCAAGAGAATGATCTTTTGCGTGTGGGCTTGTATTGGCTTTATTACCTGTGCAGCAAGGAGGGTATGATTGTAG
>JAGVNP010000312.1 GCA_020053185.1 Deltaproteobacteria bacterium
CAGTTCTCTTAACTACAACTGGTACATACTGATATCGGTATTTTTCCTGCAACTCTCTGTTATAAGCCAGATAGATGAAAAATCACAGTGGGTGAGATGGATTACATCTACGGGTCTCGCAGCGCTTGCCGCATTTTTAGCTGTTGGTTCAAAGGGCGCAGCTCTTGTGGTATGCATGTCATTTTTAAGCCCGCTCCTTGCCCTGCAGGATGTGAAAGAATACATAAAAAGCATCTTTGGTCTTGTTGTGCTTCTTGTGATATCAATCATCTTGCCATTGAGTCTTTCCAGAGCACAAATCCAGCCGGCAATTATACTGCTTGTTGCATATGCAACGTTCCATTATCTAGGTGCAGAGACTTTAAAGGGTTTAAAGAACATTGAGAAGGACACTATCCAGGGAAAATTGACTGTAATACGTTATCTTGGCGAACACAGAGCCCTTCTTTTTCTGGAGTATGGCGTTTTGGGCATGGCCTTTGCGCTGTTCTTAAGCTACCCTTTAAGGATTGCGCCTGTCATGGCATACGGATTTATTCCACCGCTGTTTTTCCTGGCAAAAGGAATTGATATCTGCAATGAGCGCAGGATATTTGACAGCAAGCTTTTCAATGTATATGTGCAGTGCCTCTGGCTGATCCTGCCGTTCATGGGTATTCTCTGGCGCATTACCATGATGTGAAAACGATCTGGAGTATAGTGAACCTACAGGAGGAATAGAGTGAGTTCAAAGAAAAATAACAATCTGATGTCCAAGATAGCATCAGAGATCCAATACCGGGCAATTAAGGGGCTTCTGTGGCTTGTGCGTGTTATACCTTACAGAATAGCCATTGCAGTAGGAAGATTTTTCGGGATTCTGGCCTGGATTCTGGTTCCTTTTCACAGAAAGATTGTCGATGTTCAGATGAAATATGCCCTGGGAAACGCATATCATAAGTCTTTAAGCATAAATGTTTTTATGAATGTCTGTATGCATATTGTGGACATGGTGAAATTTTTATACATGAGCGGAGATGAACACAAGATAAAGATTGTCATAAACGGCTTGGAAAACTTTGAGGCTGCACGTGCCACAGGCAGAGGGATCATGTTTATCTCCTGCCATTTGGGAAACTGGGAGATGCTGGGGCATGTTCCCAAACTTGTTGGTATCGAACTGGGGGTTATGGCGAATGTGAGGGATGACCCCAAGATGGAATCCATCATAAAGGGTTTTCGCTTGAACTATACTGGTATGCATATCCTGCCGCCAAAAGGAGGTATGGTGTTAAAGCTTTCTGAAGAACTTAAGGCTGGCAGGCACGTTGGGATAACAGTGGATCAGAGGGGTAGGCGGGAGAACAGGCTGTTTTGCGATGTGTTTGGTATGCCTGCACCAACAAGCCCTGCCCCTGCTCTTATTGCATTGAGAGGTGATGCCATAATTGTGCCCGTATGTGCTGTTGATAAAGGCGATTTTTATGAGGTCTGTGTGGAGAAGCCCGTTGATTCAAGAGATTTTGGAAAGGTTGATGAGTCTATACAGAAGCTATGTGATTGCTATAAATCAGATGCAATACAGAAGCTTAGCGACTACATGCAAAAATGGGTGGAATCAGTAGTAAGAGAATATCCTGACCAGTGGTTCTGGCTGCATAACCGCTGGATAAGGCGGCCAGACATGAAGAAGGTCTTGCGTGGTGGTTTGGATTTCAGGGAATATGTGCAAGCCCAGGCAGAAAGGCTGAAAAAAGCTTAAAACAAATTGAAGGGTGCCAGGAGATGTCAGGATCATCATTTAGTGAACTGCATGGATATGATGATCTTGGTTTGCAGAGAGTACTCCTTGCATTTATAGTCTATGCGATTCTGGTCTTAGCTGCAGAGATCAGCTTTGGCAATCCGAAATTTATTTTCAATCTCTGGACATTTGAAACTATTGCTCCCTGGAAGTGGAGCATGCCTGTTCACCTTATGGGTTTTTTGTGGATACTTCTGGCAAATGCCATTTTAAAAGATAAGCCCATGATATTTGCAATCATGGGATCTGTTCTGTTCTTTTTCGCGGCAGAAACGCTCAATGCGTTTGTGTTCACGTTTTTTGTTTATTCAGACCGCTTCTGCTGTAGCGCATTTTCTTTCTGGACTATTGTCGTCCAGTATTTTTGTCTGTGTGCGCTCTGCTCTTTTATTTTGCGGCGCAAAACTTAAGCGCATCTGACGATCAGCCGCACACCTCGCTGTCTTTTTTCAGTATATATTCATGCACCACATTCAGCGCCTGCTCCACAGCCTCTGGCTCGATCGCATCAGTGGTATCCTTGGATGTGTGGTACACAAGGGCTTGTTCAAGCTTTCTCGGATCCATCTCGAGCGCCAGCATGCATGAGGCATCAATCCCGACCTGTCCGAACGATGCAGCATCAGTGCTTCCGCCGCCCCAAGGCATCTTAGCTACTTTTGACTTGTAGCCCAGACTTGTCGCTATTTCTTTGAGGTCCTGCGCCATTGCATCAGAAAGATCAACCGTGAGATTAAGATCATTATTGAAAAAAACCAGCTTGTCTTTGTTATAGAGTGTATCAATGCAGAACGCATAAGTCTTGGTGTCTTTCATTTCTTTTTCATGCATCTTTGCATATGCCCGCGAGCCCCTGAGTCCGCATTCTTCACCATCTACAGAAAGTGCGATGAGCCGCGTGTGCTTTAACGGACTTTTGCCTTTCCCTTTCTTTTTCTGGTCGGCAAACAGCTTTACTGCCTCATTGGCAACCGAGGTAGCGATCATGTTATCCCCTGCAGCAGGCGATATCTTTTCTGTGGTAAACCACCACAATGGAATCACTCCGGCAGTGCATGCGGCAAGAACCGTTCTTATCCAGCGGGGACTTTTTCTGAAGGCTACCATGTAAAGTGTAGAGAAAAGACCAAAGATAAAAGGCACGATGCCTGCGACCAGGAAGAGCGGATAAAGTTTTACCGATTTTGCAAGATAATGGAATACGTATGCAGCGTCATGATGGCCGCATATGATGATCTGCTGCTTTACCTCGTCTTCAGGCTCAAGCACGCCGTATACATTGTAACCGACTTCCTTGGGATAGAGCGGATCAAAGAATTCCTTATAAAAGGCAAACTGCGAGACAAACATGGATGTTGCAAAACCAAAGCCGGAAAGCGCCCACTTTGGTTTTTTTAATAGGTTTGCCATGGTAGAACCGATATATATCAAAACAGAAGGCCTGATCCATTTGAGGAACGCCCGCGGATGGCAGGTAAACGGCTCTATCTTTACTGTGCCCGGATCGCAGCTTTTTTCAAATTCTTCCGCAATACGCTTGGCAGCAGCTTTGGCTGAAGGGGTTCCAATGAGGCGGTCAGGATAATTTTTCACAACATCATCGGTAAAGGCCAATGTGTGATCAATTTGCTTTTTTGTAATCTTTGGTTTTGCCATAACATAATCCTTTCTGAATAAATTCAGATGAACTTAACATTTTGCAGAAAACTATTATCCCTTATTTTATGCGGCATGTAAACAAAAACATGCAATTTCCTTTGTAAGGGTGTAACAATAATGGCAAGTTATCTTTAACTTAATTTTTTTACTTGTTGCTATGATAGTAATTTGCTAAATGTAGCATCGACATAAAATGTAATTTTTGGTGGGAGTAATTATGGAAAAACAGCTTCTTATTAAAAACAATCTCTCATGCTCTATTAATTCGTTATCAATAACAAAGGACGATTTGCATAAGCTTTTTGACATATTGCAGGAAGGAGCTAACGCGGCAGGTGATATAGAGGTGACTAACTTTAAGAAGTTAGCCCAAACAGAGGAGATTTACGAGGAGAATAAAAAAATCCTTAGGGAAAGCTTTGAACTGAAAATAAATTTAGTTAGCACTGATGGGCAAGAATTTTATGGCACGATTGATGATATTTTTAACTCCTCCAATTTTCCTGATCAAATTAAATCTATCTATATTGGAAGTGAAATACCGCTTACGGTATCCTATAACTACACCCCTAGAAATTCTTTCCAGTTATTTTTAGATTTTTCAAAACCTAGATTATTCGATTTGTCATTTATGCCATCTCAAGCAACACCGAACGACAGTAAATTTACGGTGCAAGGTTATGATTCCACTTGGGTGCACGGTGTGTACAAGGAATTTGAGACCTTTATAAAGAAGCTTCCTTCACGTCTTAACTGGATTCATAAGCAAAGCATTTATGATCTCTTGCTGTGGGTGCTTGGTTTACCCTTCAGCTTTTGGCTGACATATAAAGTTTCTGATTTTATTAGTAGCACTTTTGGAAAATTTTCTATCTTTGTCCAAAGCGCAGCGTATGTGTATGTGTTTTTAGTATCTATAATTCTTTTTGGTTTATTATTTCATTATGCAAGGTGGGTATGGCCTAGCGTTGAATATCGTGACCTAAAAAACATCGCATTAAAACACAGGACTATTCTAGGAATTATTACTTTAGGCATACTCGTGGCCTTTATATGTGACCTAGTTAAAGCCATCTTTTAAATAACCCTAAGAGGAATGAAAGATAGCTAGGGCTTACCGTCTTCTTAAAAGATAAGAGGCTTAGAAAAAAGTTAAGATATACTGCTGTAATCGGAAATCCAAGAATCTACAGTTAGGTACCCTTGAAACCGGCGAGAAGCGGAAGGAAAAATCCGAGGAGAGCAACCATCTGAGCGTAGCGAATTGGTTGCGACGGATTTTTCCTGAGCATCGCAGCGTA
>JAGVNP010000020.1 GCA_020053185.1 Deltaproteobacteria bacterium
TGTTGTCTTGATTCTTACGGCGATTGTTTCCTATGTCGGCTGGAGCGGCATAAGCAACATTGTAGAAGATGCGGATAAAGCTGATGATACAAACCGCATTGCCAAGCTGATGCTCGAGATTCGGAGGCAGGAAAAGAATCTTATTATAAGAAAGGACAACAAATACATTGAAACGGTTAACAAAGGAATCAACGATTTAAAAAAGCAGACAGACAAGACGAAAACCAAGTTCAAAGATCAGGAAGATATAAAGGTGATGGATGATATCCTTGACGCCATCGGCAAATATGAAAAAGCCTTTTCTCGCCTTGTAGAGGCAGTTGCAGCAGGAAAGTCAATGACAAGGGAGGATGGGGATAAGCTTATAAATGCAGTGGATCTGGAATTGGCGGAAACGGGCAGACCAATTGAGGGGTTGTGTAAGAAAGCCCTGGAGAAAGAGAAAAAGGATATGCTGGCAACAATGGAATGGAGCGATATGCTTATGATAAGCGGGGCTTTGATCGCTATTGTTCTTTGGCCGAGGGCGCTTCTGAGCAGGCCTCTGGGTTGGAAGAGACTTCCTCCTCGATCGAAGAGATGGCATCCATGACCAAGCAGAATGCGGACAATGCCCAGCAGGCCAACGCCCTCATGGCGGATACAAGCAGGGTGGTGGAGGAAGCCAATCTTTCGATGGTGGAATTGACGGAATCTATGAAGGAGATATCAACTGCCAGTGAGGAGACGGCCAAGATCATCAAGACGATTGATGAGATTGCCTTCCAGACCAATCTGTTGGCCCTGAATGCGGCAGTGGAGGCAGCCCGGGCCAGAGAAGCAGGAGCCGGATTTGCGGTGGTGGCCGATGAGGTAAGGAATCTGGCGATGCGTGCTGCGGATGCTGCCAAGAATACAGCCAATTTAATCGAAGGCACGGTCAAGAAGATCAAGAATGGTTCGGATATTGTGACAAAGACAAATGAAGCTTTTGGGAAAGTGGCAACAGGGGCCAAGAAAGTGGGCGAGCTGGTTGGAGAGATTTCAGCCGCCTCGAATGAACAGGCTCAGGGAGTGAATCAGATCAACAAGGCCGTGGCCGAGATGGACAAGGTGGTGCAGCAGAATGCGGCCAATGCGGAGGAGTCTGCTTCAGCGTCGGAGGAGATGAATGCCCAGGCGGAACAGATGAAAGACTTTGTCGGAGACCTGGTTATGCTGGTAAGGGGCAGCAATGGCAACGGAGTCGTTTCTTCGGCTTCATTGCGCCGTTTGGAGACGGGCCATCATCAAACCTTGTCATTCACTCATAAGCCAAATGGAAATGGCCGTAAACCCGCCGCTCCTGTAAAGCCTGGAAACGGGACACTTGGAGGAGTCAAGGCAGTAAGACCGGAACAGGTTATCCCCTTGGAAGAAGATTTTAAGGATTTTTAAATGGACAGGCAAATCCCTATCAGACAGGAGATATTGATGAAGATAAAGGCAGCGGAGCTTTTGATTAAGTATCTGGAAGAAGAAGGTGTGGAGTATGTATTTGAGGTGCCTGGAGGGGTTTTAGAACCCATTAACAATGCCCTGTATGAGTCCAAAAAGATTACACCTGTCCTTGCAAAGCATGAAGAAGGGGCAGCCCTTATGGCATGTGGCTATGCCCGGGTTAGCGGCAAACTCGGGGTTTGCATGGGAACAACAGGACCTGGTTCTACAAACATGATGACCGGGGTGGCTTCGGCTTACGGCGATTCTACCCCGGTCATGGTATTGACGGGTCAGGTTTCCACATCGACTTTTGGAAAAGGAGCTCTGCAAGAATCCACAAGCGATGGGATAGATGTAGTGGCTATGTATAAGCCCCTTACCAAGTACAGCGCCATGGTGTTCAAAGGGGCTATGCTGCCGGAGATGGTAAGAAGGGCATTGAGATATGCATTGAGCGGCAGACAGGGCCCTGTTCATCTCAACCTGCCGCGGGACGTAATGAGAGAGGAGATAGATTTTGACCTGAGAAAGGTTGAAACATATCGGGGCTGGTCCCAACCCTTCGATAGAGAGAGCGTTAAAAGGGCAGCTACATACTTGCTCCAGGCCGAAAGGCCGGCCATGCTCCTGGGTAACGGGACGCTGACATCCGATGCCACTGACGAGGCAAAGACCATTGCAGAGATGCTGAATATACCGGTAGTCACAACACCAAAGGCAAAGAGCGCCTTTCCTTCGGACCACCCTCTATCCCTCGGACCATTCGGTCTTGCATCTTCCCTCCTGGCTGAGAAATATCTAGAAGGTGGCATAGATGTTCTTTTAACCGTTGGAACGAGCTTTACAGAGTGGGCTACCCAGGCATGGGACAGCAGGCTTCTACCCAGCAAAGCCCTTCTTCAGATAGATATAGATCCATACCAGATCGGTAAGAACTACCCTGTTACAGTAGGGTTGGTAGGTGATGCCAATGCCATATTAACCGAGATTTACTATGAGATGAAGCGGCAGATAAAGAATGTACCTGAATTTAGACCGAATATGCCGATGGATGAGTTTATGAGATTCAAAGAGGATTCTCAAGTCTATCTCGATGAGGATAAGATGAACTCCAATGCTAATCCCATAAAACCCCAGAGGTTGATGAGGGAATTAAGAGAGAGTTTACCCAAAGATGCAATAGTATTCATTGATATAGGTAATAGTTTAACATGGACACTGCACTATTTTTCTGTTTATTATCCTAATACTTTTATGGCTGGTTTAGGTTTTGCTCCCGTCGGATATGGGGTGGCAAGCGTCATTGGAGGAAAGTTTGCTGTCCCTGATAAGCCAGTAATAGCAATTGTGGGAGATGGGGGGTTTTTAATGAATGGGATGGAGGTAGCGACCGCTGTTAATTACAACATGCCGGTAATCTGGGTGATCCTCAACGATGCCCAGTTGGGTATGGTTTATCATGGGCAAAGGATGGCCTCTGATGCCCATGTTGTTGCCTCTAAATTTAAAAGGGTAGATTTTTTTAAGATTGCAGAGGGGTTAGGGGCGAAGGGGATAAGGATCGAGAAGCCAGGTGAGATAAATAAGGATATGATGGATGATATTATTGCAAGCGGAAAACCCACAGTACTGGACGTGATTATCGATTCAGAAGAACCGCCGCCAATGAAGTCCAGGATAGAGGCTTTGGAAAAGGTTTATGATTGAGCAAATAAAATAATAAGGATTCAAGGATTCAAGGATTCGAGTGAAATACTGAAAAATTATAAAGATTTAAAAGTTTGGCAAAGGTCTTATCAAAACACTTGAATCCTTGACCCCTTGAATCCTTTTCACCGACTATTTGACATTTGGATTTTGACATTTAGGCTTGACACAAAGGGGCTATTAATCAGGTGAAAAAAATAGTCTTTCCTATACTGGCAGGTTTGTTTGTACTTTGGGCTGGGGTAGTTCATGCAGGTCCTGAGGGGACATTAAATATCTGTCAGGGCACCGCCGAACCTTTAACCCTGGATTCCCATATGCACCATGATGTTGAAACAGAGGATATCGTCAGGCATATCTGTGAGCACCTGGTGGACAGAGACCCTGATGGAA
>JAGVNP010000242.1 GCA_020053185.1 Deltaproteobacteria bacterium
GCAAAGGGACTCTCGGTAAATTACTCACAGACGAGCAGCTGTATAACGAGTTGAAACTGGCTATCAAAAATGCAAATCAAGCGGCACAGGGAGTGAAGGAGCAGACCCCTATATCGGTTATGGGAACGGTTCTGGGCACTGTCCTTAAATAGGCTTTGATGCGCTATAGACATCTCATATTTTGCTGTATCATCCTTGCAATGTTTGCTCCAAAAGCTTTTTGTGCAGAAATAAACTTTTCGCCTCTTTTCTATGTCAACTCAAGCGAGCACGAGCTTTCTGTGTTTGGTCCTATCTTGGAGATCACAGAGGAATACACGGCTCTAAGGCCTATTTTCTGCAAAGAATCGGATCATACGGATCTCATCTACCCGCTCGGCAAAATCACAGACACCTCTTTAAGAATATCTCCTTTCTTGAAATATGAGAGAGATGAGGGGGAAGATGAAAAGAGTTTCAATCTTTTTCCTTTCTTTTACGGAAAAGACCCAGGCAAGGGATATTATGGGGGAGTATTCCCTATATATGGAACCTTAAAAGGCCGCTTCGGGTTTGATTCAGCCACATTTGCAGTATGGCCCATCTATAGCAGGACCACGATCGAAGAGAAGAATACCTATTCTTTGCTCTGGCCTATCATGACCTACAGTAAAGATACCAAATTCAAGATCTTTCCAATCTATGGACAACAAAAAGAAAACGGATCAAAATCTTTTTATATTGTCTGGCCATTTTTCCATCATAAGGAAACACCGGATACACATATGAATGCGCTGCTACCATTTTTTTCGTATGAGAAGGGAGAACATTACAAAAGCATATCTTCTCCCTGGCCGCTATTTACCTACAGCAAGGATTTTAGCGCTTCACACAAAAGTATTGATTGTCCGTGGCCACTAATACGGTTTGCTTCTGGTGCATATGAAGAATCCAGGATCTTTCCTGTTTACTGGAGCAGAAAAAGCACAAACTATAAAAAGAAAAGCATTCTCTGGCCGTTGTACGAAAAAAAATATTCAGAAGATACGGTTTTCGGAGGCTCCACAGAAAGAACGCAGATCCTTGTCTTGAGCGGAATTACACGCGAGAATATGAAAAGTGGCGAGAAAATAAAAACTTTTGATATCTGGCCTTTTTATCGTTCCCGCAGCGAGGGCGCAAAGTCCTTTTGGAATATTCCCAATATCATACCTTATAGTGAAGAAGACTTTTCGCGCAATATCAACAGATTTATCATCCTTATGGACCATAAAAAAAACGGTCCTTGTTCGGAATTCGATGTTTTGTGGCATACTTTTTCTCATACAAAGACCGAATCATCAAAAAAGAGCTCGCTGTCTTTTATTTTTTCTTGTGAAGAAAAGGACGGAAAATCCCGGATTGGATTCCTGAATAGGTTGGTCAGATTTTCAGGGGATTGTTCGAATGTCGACAATTAACTTGCACAAACGAAAATTATCCTACTGTTAAAAAAGAATTTTATCTTTTGACAACGTCCTGTAAAATCAGTATAATTTTAAATATGGCCCTGGGCTCAGTAACTTTCGCAGGAGGTCTATGGGGATAAAACATGCGAAAGATGCCCAAGGCCCTTTTTTTTATTTTATCAGCCGTAAAAAAGCCTCATTAGTCTCCTTAACTGGATTTGCTGTGTCCATGAGTTTTTCTACCAAATAACTTCCCACAATTACACCATCGGCAAATTTCAGGATTTCCTCAATATGTTCTTTTTTAGACACCCCAAACCCGACGCATACAGGGAGATCGGTCATGCTTTTTATCAACTGAACCTGTTTTTTCAGCCCCTGCGGCACGATCTCCCGTGAGCCGGTTACTCCTTTTATTGAGACCGAATATACAAACCCTGTGCATTTTTCCACAATATCTTTTATTCTCTCTGGCTTGGTAGTAGGCGCAACAAGCCGTATGAGATCAATGCCTATGGATTTTGACATTTCAAAGATATCCGCCGGGTCAGAAGGAAGATCCGGGATAATGACCCCTGATACGCCGCTCTCTTTGATCCTTATCAGGGTTTCCTCGATGCCGCGGCGAACAAGCGGGTTTATGTAGGTCATGACAATAAGAGGTATTGAAACAGACCCGCACCACTCCCTTAGGTGAAGGAACAATTCATCCAGTGAAAAGCCCGCATCTAACGACATCTTGGACGCCTTCTGAATTACAGGCCCATCTGCCATAGGGTCAGAGAACGGGATACCTATTTCTATTGCAGGCGCACCTGCATCGGCAAGAGCCCTTATAAGAGCGCCTGTATCCTCAAAACTCGGAAGTCCTGCCGTGATGTAAGGGATTACTGCTTTTTTTGAATTTCTGATCGTTTCAGTTATCATAGGCCTAACTCCAATACTGTATGAAGATCTTTATCTCCTCTGCCAGAGAGGTTTACTATAATGGTTTTTCCCGCATTGTCGACTGCATAGGTGGAAAGATATGCAATTGCATGACTGGACTCGAGCGCAGGCAATATCCCTTCGAGCCTGGTAAGCAGGCTAAAGGCTGATAGCGCATCTGCATCACCAACAGGCTTATATAAAACCCGCCCTGTGGCAGCGAGCCAGCTGTGTTCCGGGCCAACGCCAGGATAATCAAGGCCGGCTGCAATTGAATGCGTATCTAGCACCTGGCCGTCTTTGTCCTGCAAAAGGTATGACATTGCGCCGTGCAATACACCCGGAAAACCAAATGATATGCTTGCGGCATTTTTGTCCGCTCCCGTGCCATATGCCTCAACACCGATCAGCTCTACCGGATCATCCACAAACCCGCTGAAAATCCCTATGGCATTGCTACCTCCGCCAACGCATGCAACTACTGCATCAGGTAGAACGCCTTTTGCTTCCAGAATCTGCGCTCTCGCTTCTTTTCCTATGATTGCCTGAAAATATCTTACCATTATCGGATATGGGTGAGGGCCTACTGCAGAGCCGATCAGATAATAGGTGTTGTCGACATTGGTAACCCAATCCCGTATAGCTTCGCTCGTTGCATCTTTCAATGTTGCAGTGCCTGTACTTACGGGAACCACTTCTGCACCCAACTGTCTCATGCGCTGCACATTTACATTCTGGCGCTTGATGTCTTCAGTGCCCATGTATACTGCACATTTGAGGCCGAACAATGCGCACACAGTTGCTGTGGCAACCCCATGCTGTCCGGCTCCGGTTTCTGCAATGATCCTTTTCTTATTCATGCGCTTCGCAAGCAAGATCTGTCCAATGGCATTGTTTATCTTGTGCGAGCCTGTATGGTTTAGATCTTCCCGCTTGAGCCATACATCGACGCCAAAATGTTGAGAAAGATTTTTTGCATGCGTAAGAGGAGAAGGTCTACCCACATAATCTTTCATATAAGAATCAAACTCTGCCTGAAAATCAGCATCCGCGCATGCATCATTGAATGCAGTCTCCAGCTCTTCCAGCGCAGGAAGAAGCGTCTCTGGCACGTACTGGCCGCCGAATTCTCCAAAATACCCTTTCATTTCCTTGCCTCCTTGATGAACTTTTCGATCAGCTTTTTATCCTTTATCCCTGGAGCAATCTCTACTCCGGAACTCACATCTACACCCATAGGACTAGCTGTTTTTATTGCGTTGCGCACATTGTCAGGATTTAGCCCTCCTGCCAGGATAAACGGCACCTTTATGTTGCGCAGGCTATCCCAGTTTGCATGTGCTCCTTTGCCCATGCTTGGATCTATCAGTATCCGGCACCCTAACGGAGGATCATACACATCCTCACATTTTTTGAGAGCATGGATGATCTTATATCTCTTTAATAGCTTAAGATGGTCTTGCGAGAGTTTTCCATGTATCTGTATGGTATTCAGACCTAGAGCACTTGCGATGTCTTCTATGTATGCAGGATTCTCTGTTGTGAAAACCCCTACCTTTTCGATGCCTGAAATTTCTTGAATCCATGGTTCTATATTTTTTTGAGAAACCATTCTTGGGCTTTTGGTAAACACAAAACCAATGGCATCGGCCCCGAACTCGATGGCCAATAGAGCATCCCCATATCTGGTAATGCCGCAGATTTTTATCCACATGAGAACATATCCTGTCTTGTACTTGCATTAACCATTGCCCTGCCGATAAGCGCTGCATCATATCCGAGAGAGGCAAGCTCTAAAAGTCTCTTATTTGAGCTGATCCCGCTCTCTGCAACCTTTACCATTTTTTTGGGAATATCTTTTATCATCTGCTCATGTCTGCCAGGGATCACTTTGAGTGTTTTTAGATCTCTTGAGTTTATGCCTATGATCTCTGCGCCCAGATTGATTGCCATTTCCAGGCCTTCATATGAATGCACCTCAACCAAGGCATTCATTTTCAAGGATTTTCCAAAGGCATATAGTGTTTCAAGCTCATCAGGCTCAAGCATTTCTGTGATCAGAAGGAACGCATCCGCACCTTTTGATCTGCCTAATGCAATCTGTCGCGTATCAACTATAAAATCTTTTATGAGGACAGGGAGCGTGCAGCTGTTTTTTATTTGCGGGATGTACTCTATGTCGCCTAAAAAATACTCCGGCTCAGTGAGGCAGGAAATTGCAGAAGCGCCAAGCCCCTGATAATGCTGTGCAAGAGTTGATGGATCTTCCTTTAACCCCAGGGCACCTTCAGCAGGGGTAGCATACTTGATTTCTGCAATAATGCTGATGCCGGAACTCAGCAGAGCATCCTTAAAAGAAATTATTGGAAGGGCTTGCTTAAGCGAAACATCCCGAATAAGAGATGCCCTTAACCTGGCTTTCTCTTTCATTTCTTTAAGGAAGTCCATGACAGCCCTTTATCTCTTATACCTTAATCCTTAAACCTTAGACCTTAAATCTGTTTAACTCTGTCCAATGCCTGCTTTGCTGCACCTGATCCGATTACGTCTAAAGCTTTTTTCACGCCTTCTTTTATATTTATGTTTGCATCCAGAGCCATAAATCCTGCTGCAGCATTTAATGCAATCACGTCGCGGTGCGGGCCGGCAAGTTTGCCTGCAAACACAGCCTCTATAATTTCGGCAGATTGCGCTGGGCTTGAAACTTTTATTGAATCAATAGATGCAGGGGTTATGCCTGCATCCTCAGGTTTGATCTCTCCGGAGATGATCTCTCCATTTTTAAGCCTTGCATAGATTGTGGGAGATGAAATCGAGACCTCGTCAAGTCCGCTGTGAACAATCATAGCTCCTTTTAATCCCAATATTTTTAATGTCTGTGCCATAGGTTCTATGAGATCCTTTGAATAAACGCCTAGCACCTGGAAGCTTGCATTTGCAGGATTCGACAGTGGACCTAAAATATTGAATATTGTCCTTATGCCGAGCTGTTTGCGTGCAGGCATTGCATACTTCATGCTCGGGTGATATTTGGGTGCAAAGAGAAATGCAAAACCCTTGTTCTTTATCGCATCAGCTGCATCTTCCGGCCCAAGGTCTATTGGCACACCAAGCGCCTCAAGGCAATCAGCGCTTCCGGATGAAGAGCTTACGGATCTATTTCCGTGCTTTGCAACCTTATAGCCTGCGCCTGCAAGCACAAATGCCACTGCTGTGGATATGTTGAATGTGGCCGAGCCATCTCCTCCTGTGCCGCATGTATCTACCACGTCAAGGCCGGTTTCAACATGAAGAGCTTTTGCGCGCATAACCTTTGCTGCGCTTGCAATCTCTGAAGGTTTTTCTCCTTTAGCGCGCAAGGCAACCAGGAACGCAGCGATCTGTATATCATCGGTTTTTCCTGACATGATCTTGTCAAAAGCCTGCTCTATCTCAGGACCTGTAAGATCTGTGCCTGATAAAAGTTTCTCAATAAAAATCTTCATTTACTCCTCCTTATGGTCTCGGTAAATCGTTCGATGATGTCCGGACCGTACTGCGTTGCAATGGATTCCGGATGAAACTGTATTCCGTATAGAGAAAAAATCTGATGCTCTATGGCCATTATTTCATTGTCATCTGAACGGGCACTTACCTTAAATTCTTTTGGCAGAGTTGATTCTTCCACTGAAAGAGAGTGATAGCGTACTGCCTGGAATTTCTGCGGTATACCCTGAAAAAGTGCGCTGTTGTCATGTGTGATCTCAGATGTCTTTCCATGCATGATCCTACTAGCATGGATAATTTTGCCTCCGAATGCAAAGGCAATGCTCTGGTGACCAAGGCATACGCCAAGTATGGGAATCTTTGTGTAAAAGGTTTTTACCACATCAACAGATATCCCGGCTGCCTCAGGTCTGCCCGGACCCGGAGAGATGATAATACCGCTTGGCGCAAGCTTTTCGATCTCAGATATAGTGATCGCATTGTTGCGTTTCACCACCACATCTTCTTTTAGTGCCTGCACTGCCTGCACAAGATTGAATGTGAATGAATCAAAATTATCTATGACCAGAATCATGATACATCTCCTAATGCCACGCTTAGAGCCTTTAATTTGTTGTCGATCTCTTTTAGCTCCATATCCGGTTTTGAATCCCACACAATGCCTGCACCTGCCTGAATATAGGTGTCATTATTGTTTCTGAATATTGTGCGGATCGCAATGCCGGTGTCGATATTGCCGTTAAAAGAAAGATACCCTACTGCGCCTGCATACGGGCCGCGGCAAACCCCTTCCAGTTCATCAATGATCTCCATTGCCCGAACCTTTGGTGCGCCGGAGACCGTACCTGCTGGGAAACATGCTTTCAGAACATCAATGCCATCGAGATTATCTTTTTTGATGCCCTGCACGCATGAGACAATATGCATTACATGGGAGTAATATCTTATCTCAAATGAGGAAACGACCTGCACGGTTGCGGGCTTTGCCACCTTTCCCACATCATTTCTCGCGAGATCGAGCAGCATGAGGTGCTCTGCCCGTTCTTTTTCATCTTTAAGGAGTTCTTCTGCAAGCCTTTTATCTTCTTCAGGGCTAGTCCCACGCGGTCTTGTGCCGGCAATGGGAAGTGTAGCGATTGTATCGCCGGTAAGCCGCACCATGTCTTCAGGTGAAGAGCCTATCAATGTAATAGAGCCTAGCTTTATATAGAAAAGATAAGGAGAAGGGTTTATCTGCCTCAGCCTGCGATATGTGGTAAACGGATCAGCTTGTGCATCCAGCTTTATCCTCCGCGACAGAACTGTCTGTATGATATCTCCTTCTTCTATATAGTGTTTGGCCTTTTTTATTGCATCGATAAATGCCGAGTCTTCTATAGACACAGATACAATCTTTGCTTTCGAAGCGCCTGGCACAGCCAGCCCCAGTCCATTCATAAAAAGCGAATCTTCTATAGATGAAAACGCCTGGGTTGCTTCTGCAATAGCAGTATCATCCCCAATGCCGGGTTTTGCAATCGTATGGAGCAGAGAGACCTTTTGTCTCATATGGTCAAACATGAGCATTGTATCTACCTTGCCCAGGAGCGCATCCGGGAATCCAGATGCCTTTTTGGGCCTGGGGAGATTTTCTATTCCACGCACCATGTCATAGCCGAAATATCCTACATAGCCACCAATGAACGGCGGGAGTTCCCCTTCCTGAAACTTCAATGTGCCAGGTAGTTTTATCTTCTCCCACGGATTACTGACAGACCCGTCTATTGATATAGTTCCGTTATCGCAAAATTTGCCGATAAAGCTATATTTGCCGGGGATGGATTCCAGGAGAAAACCATCTCCGCTTCCGACCATGCTATGATATGCCTGCACAGGCGTAAGTGTATCGATCTTAAGATCTTTAGTCACCACCACGCCCTGATCATTAATGGCTCTTATTATTGTTATTTTTTCTTTCATATCCAATCCTCTATCTCTGTATAAAAAAAGGCTGCAAGCCGATTCGGCCTGCAGCCTTTTAACCTCATGAAATGAAGTAATCAGTGCAGACCTATAGTCCCCCCATGCTGGCACCACCAAATATTGAGACAACCATTTGCAGATCTCCTAAACATGTTTCTGTGTATAGAAACAAAATGGGCTTATGTCAAGTGGTTTTTTTATGCACAATCTTTATTTCTGACGCGTGCCTAAAGATCTTCTTCCAGCTTGTGTTTCTGCTCGATCTCCCTGTGAGAGAGGTAGAGGAAAAAGCCCAGGAGAACGAAGGTATTTAGAGGAGCAACCCAGAATGGATATTCTTTTCCAAAGGCTTCCAGGACCATGAGTCCTCCCAGAACGCCGATAGAATACATGGCACCGTTTTTCAGATAGGCAAATTTTGTCACTAAATCCATGCCGCGAACAGTAAATTCCCGCACCACAATTGCGCCAATGCCGTTTCCTATAAGTATAAGCGGTACAGAGATAGTAAATGCGAATGCACCGATCACGCCGTCGATAGAAAATGAGGCATCCAGGACAATTAGGTAAAGGTTTTTGCTCCATGCGCTCATGTTGGAACTCAGAAGCTCTTCTTCTTTTTCTTCTGCGTTCTTTTTAAATCCGTCGGTAATGAAAAAGGCCATGCTCCCGATTGATGCAGAAAGAGCAAGGAGCGGATTTCTGCCTAAAGAGAGGTATATGATAGTGGTCAAAAAAATGGATGCAAATGCATAAAACCATATGCCCTGCTTATGTATAAAATGCTCCACAAGAAACACATACTTTTTTTCTTCCATAAAGAGCCATCCGAGAAATACGAGCACCAGGTATACGCCGCCGCCTAAAAGCAGAATGGACTTTGTGTGGTGCACATATTCTTTCATGGAAGGGTCGTTTGAGAAAGCGAATCGTATTACTTCCATGAAGTGCATGGACGGTTTTGTGAGCCACACAATGAGGAAGGGCAGCAAGCCCCGCACCAGGAACACCGCAATAATAAGTCCCCAGAACAGAAAGAATTTCTGATATTTTTCAGGGAGTGTTTTCAATACATGCGCATTGACCACAGCATTGTCAATGCTCGTGATGATCTCGAACACGCACAGCCCTATAATCACAATGATGATATGAATAATCATAGTGAAAAAGCCTATTAACCGATACAGATAGGCTTGTCCAGTCAAGAATCCTGCTGCTTCTGGGGATACTGTTATTGACCCATATAGCAAATAGGTGGTATATTTATCTTTAATCCCTACTGCGGATTCAAGGGAACCTGGTGAAAATCCAGGACGGAGCACGCCGCTGTAAACGGGGACAGGGATCAATAGCTGCCACTGTTCGCAATAAAACGAATGGGAAGGCGAGATTCCTGAAAGATCCGTGAGTCAGAAGACCTATCCGCGGTATACGGACTACGCTTGCGATGCCTCAAGCGGAGACTCCTGGGAAAATTAACCATGGAGGTGTCCATATGAAACGAGTTTCTTTTTTCTGTTGTACCACCATTTTTGTTGCATCCCTTTTTCTCGGATTTAATCTCAGGGCTGAAGAGCTTTATATTGAGATAAATGCTTCCCCGCCAGAGATTCAGGGATCTGTTATTGAACAAGCCCCCACATCATTTGCCGAAGTAATAAAGACAACAGAGTATTCATCTGGCCTTGTAGAGACGATTGATGCCCTGAAAAAAACTGCAAGCATCGATCTTCCAGATTATGGAGGCGCTATATCATCGCCCATATCTGTGCGTGGGTCCTATTTCCAGCAGACCCTTATTATGATCGACGGAATGAAGCTCAATCCTGTTACAGGAGATATATTTGATCTCTCCATCTTTCCCCTTACTGAGATCGAACAGATTGAGATCATCAAAGGCTCAAACTCAGCATCATTCGGAAAAGATGCAATGGGCGGCGTGATCAATATTGTCACAAAAGAGCCGACACATAGGAAAAGCCTTGACCTTACCTCATCACAGGGAAGTTATGGGTATAGCCTCTACAATGCGCACATAAATACATATATAAGAGATCTCAACCTCTTGTTGAATATTACCAAACAAAGCGCAGAAAATGACTTTCTCTATGAAAAAGACGATGGGTCAACTGCAAAAAGGGTGAATAGTGACACGGACTCACTCTCTGGTCTTGCAAAGGCATCAGTTGCCTATGATGG
Organism: Deltaproteobacteria bacterium; assembly: GCA_020053185.1. Lineage (GTDB taxonomy): Bacteria > Desulfobacterota > Desulfomonilia > UBA1062 > UBA1062 > JAGVNP01. The sequence continues at coordinate 10,002 of JAGVNP010000242.1, forward strand.
CTGGGATACTACATTGATGGTGAATGTAGTAAATCAAGAAAAAGGATCTCCGGGAGGTGAGGGCTATGGTGGCCTATATCTAACCCCAACCGATCGAGAAAAAACTATACAGGAAAACTGTCAGATCTTAACAAAAAAAGAATTATATGAAAAACTCGAACTAAGCCTAAAGGCGTCTAGGCTTTATAACCGAACAAGCCGACAAACATCCTGGGCTGGAGATACACGATCAAAGCTGGTAAGCGATGATCTCGACCTTGGTCTTGCAATAGATCTGGATCCTGTAACCATTACCCAAGGGGTTTA
>JAGVNP010000019.1 GCA_020053185.1 Deltaproteobacteria bacterium
CGTTTTGCGAGAGATGCACTTATTGCATGCACGGTCTTTACATCAGGTGCTGCGATGAGATTGTGCACCTTTCTCACTTTTCCATCCTGTTTGTAGATAGTGCTTATCTCGGTGGTGAACAGGAAGCGCACTCCTGTATCATTGCCTTTCATGCGGAACAGGCCTGGCTCAGCAGGGATAAGATTTTCTTCCAGTTCTTTGGACCAGGCAGGATGTGTAAAATCACCTGTTCCAAGTACAGTGACTCCTTTTTTTAATGCGCCGCTTTCGAGCGCAGCAATTGTAAGGCTTTTGCTGGTTGCCCTGGAAAACCTGGAATGGATATGCAGATCTGCGATAAATTTCATATTGTTTTCTTTATAATGTCTGGAATATGAAGTCTTGTCCTTGCAAAACCATTCTGGTATCGTGCAATAAAATGCGGCTAGGAAGAATAACGATCATATCGAGATCTTTGCACAATACCCCCTCACCTTTATCCTCTCCCCTGGGGGGAGAGGGAGGCCTGCCCTGGCGCGATCCATTTGGATCATGCCAAGACGTATCGATGCCAGGTCTGGGCCAGGGGGTGAGGGGGCAGTTTACAAAAAAACAATTATCCAAAGGTCTAATATCTTTTCTCATATTGCTGATATTATCATGTTCGCCTGACAATCACAATGTGCCTCAAGATGGGCCACCAGCCTATGGCGATGTTATCATGATGGCTTCCATTGGCGATGCATCGAATCTTATTCCCATGCTTGCATCTGACAGTGCCTCACATGAGGTAGCGGGCTTTATCTATAACGGACTTATTAAGTACGACAAGGATTACAATATCGTGGGTGATCTTGCTGAATCGTGGGACATAACAGATGAAGGAAAGGTGATTAGGTTTCATCTCAAGAAAGGGGTGAAATGGCATGACGGCAAACCTCTTACGGCGCATGACGTTCTGTTTACCTACAAAACCATTATCGACCCCAAGACGCCTACTGCATATGCGGAAGATTACAAATTGGTAAAAGACGCACGTGTGATCGATGACTATACGTTTGAGGTCAGATATGACAAACCGTTTGCGCCTGCACTCATAAGCTGGGGAATTGCAGTGCTGCCCGAGCACCTGCTTAAGGGGGTAGATATAGCAACTACCGAGCTTGCTCGCTCCCCAATCGGCACAGGGCCGTTCAGATTCAAGAGATGGGAAGTTGGATCAAAGATAGTGTTGGAAGTGAATGATTCGTATTTTGAACCCAGGCCGTACCTTAATGGGATCAATTATGCAATTATTCCTGACCAGACAACTCAGTTCATGGAACTCAAGGCAGGAAGCATCGATATCATGGGACTTTCCCCGATCCAGTATTTACGTCAGACCGATGATCTTGAGCGCAAAGGAATGTATAAGAAGTACAAATACCTTGCTGACGGATATACTTATCTGGGATTTAATTTGAAGAGGCGGCCTTTTGACAATAAAAATATCAGACAGGCAATTGCTTACGCCATTGATAAGGAAGAGATCATCAAAGGAGTGCTGCTCGGTCTCGGCATGCCTGCAACAGGTCCGTACAAGCCAGGCACTGTGTGGTATGACGAGGATGTAAAAAAATATCCTTTCAATAAAGATAAAGCGCTTGCGCTCTTAGCTCAGGAAGGTTTTGCAGATCATGATGGAGACGGAATCATTGATAAAGACGGCAAGCCATTCGAGTTCACCATTATCACCAATCAGGGAAATCCACTGCGTGAAAAGACAGCGCAGATTATCCAGCAGCGGCTCAAGGCATTGGGGATCAAAGTAAATGTGAGGGTCGTTGAATGGACAGTGTTTTTAAAAGAATTCGTGGACAAATCAAATTTTGATGCAGTGATACTTGGGTGGAACATTGTGCAAGACCCTGATCTCTACACAGTGTGGCATTCAGAAAGCGAACTTAATTTCATCGGCTACAAAAGTAAGGAAATGGACAAACTGCTTGACGATGGCAGGCACACCTTTGACCAGAAAAAGAGAAAGGCATGCTATGACAGGATTCAGGAGATTCTTGCGGAAGATCAGCCGTATGTATTTCTCTATGTGCCGTACAGTCTGCCTATTGTGAGCGCTCGGTTTAAGGGCATAGAACCTGCACCTGCAGGCATTATGTACAATCTAGAGGATTGGTATGTACCAACAGTGTCCCAGAGACATCATGTGGTGCCATAAAAGACTATGATCAGATATCTTGTAAAACGCATTATAGGTCTTGTTCCTACATTTATCGGCATCACGCTAATCTGCTTTTTCGTGATACACCTTGCGCCCGGAGAACCGACAGCGCTCCAGTCAGAACTTAATCCTAAAATCACGCCTGCGGCAGTTGAGCAGCTGCGCACTCATTATGGGCTTGATAAGCCGGTTGCTGTCCAGTACGGACTGTGGATGAAAAACCTAATGAAACTCGATTTCGGGAGATCCATCTCTTCTGATGAGCGGCCTGTATGGGAAAAGATAAAAGAGAGGCTTCCCATTACCTTATATATTAACATTGCTTCCATGGTGATCATA
>JAGVNP010000209.1 GCA_020053185.1 Deltaproteobacteria bacterium
CTCTTGGCTTCCTCCATAAACCCTACGGGATGGGAGGCTTTTTCTGTTGCCTTTTCACCTAAGTATAGTATCCTTACATCGAGCATTCAGGAATATCACTCGCCCATTTCTGCTTATATAAGCAGGGTTTCCCATCTTCCACTCGGATATGCTGCAATGACCCTTATTTTTTTATTCATCTTAATCTTAAGAAATAAAAGATTGGATTTCACAGATGTAGCGCTTCTTGCGGGTTTTTTAATAATGGCAACAAAGACAGGCAGATTTGTTATTTATTATGTTCCAGTTGCTGCCATGATTCTCGGCAGGGAAACAGATACCCTGTTTCAGGGAATGCTTAAGAGAGTTCCTCAGAGGAAAGCTGACAGACTGGGATATATTTTTAGCCTGGTGACGCTGGTATCATCAATGCTTTTTTTCATAGGTATATTTAAGTATCAATGGATAAGGCCGGATATAGCAAAAACCCATGTCCCGGTGAGTGCAGTGGATTTTATGGAAAGGAATAGATTCTCCGGAAATATGCTTAATGAGGCAGGCTATGGCGGGTATATAACCTGGAGGCTTTATCCATGGAAAAGGACATTTATTGATACCAGATGGCTCAGTGCAACCACGCAGGCAGAATACGCATGGATGATGAATGCCGTAGAGACGATTGCAAACAAAGAACTGCCTGAGGGGAAAGTTCCTCTTTGGAAAAGGCTATTAGAACACTATGGTATAAATCTTGTCTTGTTTGACACCTTAGATGTTTATGGCACTGTTCCAAATCTCCTTTTAAAATTAACTGAGGATGATGGTTGGGCGCCTGTATATTGCGACCCCATTGCTGTTATATTTGTGAGGGATATTCCTGAAAATCATGAGATTATAGAAAAATACAGGCTTTCTAAAGATTATGTTTACGATGCCATTATATTAGTTGCCTCATATAAGGCGACTAATTATAGAGGTAATCCAAGATATCTTATAACTTTAGGCAAGACCTTTTATGAGATGGGGCGGCTGGAGGATGCGCTCAAGGCTTACAGATACGCAGCTCAGCGAAGGCATGACCCTGCGGTGCAGGAAAAGATAAATCAGATAGAATCCGAGATAAAGCAGAAGGAGAAACAGGCAGAGAAAGAAAAGACTAAGAAAAATTGACACATTACAAAAAGTGATGTATATTAAACTGATATGAGAGCATTAAAGAAAAAACCTATACAGATTTATATTGAACCCAGACAGGAGCTTGCGCTCGAAAGCCTTTCTAAGAAAAGGAGGATTTCAAAGGCAGCGTTGGTGCGTATCAGCCTTGACAGATATCTTAGCGCCCTGCCTATGGATGAAGACCCGGCCCTTGGCATTATAGGTCTGGGGAGGTCCGGTAAGAATGATATTTCTGAGAGACATGACGCCTATCTCGCCGGATATGGGTCCGCTCCTAAAAAGAGAGCCAGGGGGAAGATGAGATAGTGAGAGAAGGCATATTTGTTGATACAGGCGCTTGGGTTGCGCTTGCTGACGAAGATGATGCACATCACAGAAGTGCTGCCTCAATCTTTCCGTCGCTACTGAAACAGTATAGCGAGCTTATAACGAGCAACCTCGTTATTGCAGAGGCATATGTCCTTATATTGAGAGAGCTCGGGCATAATGCGGCTATTACCTTTCTTGAAAGAATCAATAGCAGCCATAGAATTATCAGGGTCTGTTCAACCTCAGAACTTGAGAGAAAGGCAGAGGAGACCCTGAAAAAATATTCGGATCAGGATTTCAGTTATACGGATGCAGTGAGCTTTACAGTAATGGAGATAAAGAAGATGAAGAAAGTCTTTTCTTTTGATAAGCATTTCCAGATTATGGGCTTTGTGAGAGTATCTTAGTTATGAATGGCATCCAAGAAATCCCTGATTTTTCGATAATCATACCAATCTTTAACGAGGAAGAGAACATTCCCGAGCTTTACAGGAGGCTCACGAATGTGATGGAAAAGCTCGGCGCCTTTGAGATAATAATGGTTGATGACGGCAGCTCAGACAAAAGCTGGCAGATTATAAAGGATTTGCATGAGAGGGATTCAAATGTCAAAGGCATCAGCTTTTCAAGAAACTTCGGGCATCATATAGCAATAACAGCGGGGCTTGACCACGCTAAGGGCAAAGCAATCATACTGATGGATGGAGACTTGCAGGATCCGCCAGAGGAAATCCCGAAGCTATACAGGAAGTTTAAAGAGGGCTATGAGCTTGTCTACGGGATAAGAAAAGAAAAAAAGGATTCAATATTAAAGCGATTTGCTTCTTTTGTATTCTGGTGGTTTATCAACAGTTTTTCCGGCATAAATATTCCGAGAAACCAGACACTTTTAAGGATATTCGACAGGAAGATACTTGATGCCCTCAAAAGCATGAGGGAACGGTCAAGGTTTATTCACGGCATGATAGCATGGACAGGATTTAAAACTGCCATGCTGGAGGTTGAGCACGCACCGCGTGAGCGCGGGAAAAGCAAATACAATGTCATCAAGCTCTTCAGGCTTGCATTTAATGCCATAACCTCGTTTTCTACATTTCCCCTCAGGCTTGCAACTTACCTTGGTTTATTGAGTTCAGGTTTTGGGTTATTTTACGGTTTTTATTTCATATACAAAAAGATATTCCTTGGCATTCCTGTGCTTGGGTATGCTTCTATAATTGTAGCAGTCCTATTTGTCGGCGGCGTTCAGCTTTTAATTCTCGGAATCATAGGCGAATATCTCGGTAGGGTATATCAAGAAGTGCAGGCAAGGCCAATTTATATATTGAGAGAGAAACTGCATTGATTGTTGAACTCAAATGGGACAGCGAACTTTTCGGAAGAAAGATTGGGAGGTTGACTGCTGTTCCTTCTGAAGAGAAGCTTAAAGGGATTGTTAAGCAAGCGGTAAAAGAAGGTTATAGATATATTACATGCAGAGTTGTTTTAAAGAGGGTTCCGAATATACAGCTTCTTGAAACCCAGGGTTTCTATATTACCGACATCGGTGCTGTGTGGGAGACAGAATTAAGTTCACAGTTCACAGTTCGCAGTTCACAGTTTACAGCCAGAGAAGCGACAATAAAAGATATCCCCATGCTTAAATCAATGGTCAAAGGTCTTTTCAAAGACAGCCGTTTTTATAATGACCCCTTTTTTACAAAAAAAGAAGCTGATAAGGTCTATCAGGCTTGGATAGAAAACTCTCTGCGAGAAAAGACAGCAAAAACTTTTCTGATAGAAGACTGTGGTTTTATCACCTGTAAAATTCTTTCTAAAAATAGAGGGGACATACCTCATATAGGCGTAATTCCCAAAGCACAAGGCAAAGGGATAGGAACCAGTCTTATGCACAGGGCTTTAAAATGGTTTAAAGAAAATGGGGTGAATACGGCCACAGTCAGAACACAGGCTAATAATATTACCGCAATGAACTTTTATAATAAGCTCGGTTTTAATGTAAAATATGCGGACGTTACAATGGGCTTGATCTTAAGTAAGGAGTTAAAGAACAAGGCATGAAGGATATAAAGGTAGGCGTTATAGGCTGTGGTTACTGGGGGCCAAATCTCATCAGAAATTTCAACGACAATTACAACACCGATATAAAATTTGCCTGCGACTTAA
>JAGVNP010000018.1 GCA_020053185.1 Deltaproteobacteria bacterium
CTGTTACCTGAGCCTTGCCTTCGCTATCCTCCTCATAATGGTCAGGATCCATTGAAAAACATACCGCATCTTCAAGGCACTCTTCCTTATTGACCTTGATTCTATATCTCATATGATTTTCTCCGAATAAAAAAGGTGCCTTTACTTAAAAAGACACCTTTTTAGGTGTATAAATTACACCAGATATTTGAGGAATGGATTTGCGTAGAGCAGGATGAGCTGTATAACCAGCGCGTAGATCGCCAGAGATTCGATCATTGCAAGGCCGATCATAAGGGCAGTGATAACCTTACCGGATGCGTCAGGATTTCTTGCAATGCCCTCGCAGGCCCCTCTTACTCCATTGCCCTGCCCGATGCCGGTTCCAAATGCAGCAATAGACATACCAAAGCCTGTAGCAATAGCCACCCACTTAAAGTATGAGACCACATCAGGACTCACCGCAGCAGCACCCTCAGCAGCACACACCATAGATACGCTGAGCAACAATAAACCCACAACAGCAACTACAGATACACTCAATTTTTTCATACAACCAACCTCCTATAATTTAGTTTAAAATGCTTTATTTTAATTAACTAAGGGCATGGGTCTGTACCAACGGATTAATGCCCTTCCTCCATTGCCCCACTTATGTACATCATTGCAAGCAGGGTAAAAACAAACGCCTGGATGAAAGATGTAAATATCATCAAAAACAACATGGGCATGGGGATTAAAAATGGGGCTAAAAGCAGCAGGATGAACAATACCAGATCTTCGCCCATGATATTACCAAAGAGCCGTATGGTCAAAGATATCGGTCTTGCCATATGTCCTATCAACTCAATTGGAATCATGATAGGAGCCAGCCACAGCACAGGACCTGTAAACTGCTTTACATACTTTATCCCGTGCGTTTTTATTCCAATGATATGCGTGAGACTAAACACAACCAGTGCCATGGAGGCATTAGTATTTATGTTTGCCGTGGGCGAATAAAAGCCAGGGATGATCCCGCCAAGGTTTGCAAAAAGGATAAAGATCCCTATGGTTGCAATCAGGGGGAAAAATTTCATCCCCTCTTCCCCCATGGTATTTTTTATAATTCCCCTGAACCCGTCGATAATGACTTCGAAGAAATTCTGCAAACGACCCGGGATTATTTTTATAGATTTCGCCACAAACAGCGACAGAATGATCAGCAGCAGCATGTAGAGCCACATATACGTTACATGATAGAAATGGTTGCTGTCCGTGAGATGGAAGTTCTCATGAAGAAACTCGTATAAAGGCTTGGTGATAAAATCGAGTATAAGTAACGGATGTTCCATGTCAAATTCCCCCTGAAGATAAATATGTGTATCCTATGTAGCACATAATGCCGAACATGACTACAGATAAACCCAAGAACAGGCCCAGAATATTTATCTGCACCCACGCAAGGAGTGCCAGCACTGCAGCACCAACAACTGCGAGCCTCAAAACAAATCGTATGGACATGTAAGAAGCACCTCTGGATGGTGCGAGTCTGACTACTGCATTTATATGTCTACAGAGCCATTGAAGATTTAGCATTGATATAATGCCACCGAAAAAAACACCATACACAAAACGTCTTTCAGCGAACACTAGAGAAATAATGCAAAAAAAAATCCATATCAGTAGAGTGATGTACACAATCTTTTTCTGCATAACATCTTTGTTGTGTATGTCTATATTTTCCATATACTAATTGTCGCTAAAAAACCTCATGTATGTCTTGTACATAATCCGAAAGCCGGCAAGAATACCACAAAAGATAAACACAAGGGTGAATATGGGCTCGGTTCCGAAATAGTGATCAAGATACATGCCCCCGATAAGGCCCAAGACGATAGAGATCGCCATGGCAACTCCCATGGTGGCAACATCTGCTACCTGCAGATACATCTTCTTATCTTTTTTATCGTCCTTGTCCTTATCGTTTTCCACATCCAACTCCCTGCTATTATTGATATAATAATGAATAGCCGTTCATATTGCAAGCAAGTTTTTCACCAATGGTTTATATTGACAATCAATATAAAAACAAGGGCTTGCCTTTGACAGCACGAATATTGGGCCTGTATGCATCTACAGCATACAACTCATCCACATCTACCCTCTTCAAGCCTTTGGCGGTATCACTAAACGGAATGTGCGTATACACCCCCTTTTGGATAGCCACCATCTGGCCATATGTGCGCTTATTGATCAGATCAATTGCGAGATTGCCAAAATTGAAGCCAACCATCAGATCAAGGAAGCTAGGTGTACCGCATCTCATAAGGTATGAGACCTGCTGGTAAAGAATATCCTGTTTGGTAAGCTTTTTAAGAGTATCAGTAAGCATGTTTCCAATGCCGCCCAGTTTCTTATGGCCATATGCATCCTCTTCGCCGGCTTCCACAATGCCACCGCCCGTCATTGTGGCACCCTCAGAGATGGTCACTATTGCATATTTACTCGGGTTGTCCTGCCTGTCCTGTACAAGAAACTTGGCAAGTTTTTCAGCATTGAA
>JAGVNP010000017.1 GCA_020053185.1 Deltaproteobacteria bacterium
ATTCTGCCACAGGACAGGCCTTAACTATGTAAGCTGCTCTCCGTTCAGAGTGCCTGTAGCACGGCTTGCTGCTGCGCATGCAGCACTCAAGGATAAGCCGAAAAAGAGCAAAAAATGATCATCACATTTGAGGGCGGAGAAGGTGTTGGAAAGTCAACGCATGTAAACTTTCTCTGCTCTTATCTTGAGCAAAAAGGTCTTGCCTGGCTCTCGCTACGGGAGCCAGGGGGATCACCTGTTTCCGAAGAACTCAGGCATCTGTGCCTAAAAAATGAGATGGATATTATCACCGAACTGCTGCTTATGCTCGCATCACGCAGGGAAAATATTTGCAATCTCATCCAGCCCGCTATTGATCATGGAGAGATCGTGATCCTTGACCGCTTTATTGATTCTACTTTTGTATACCAGGGCATTGCTGGTGGCCTTGGAAAAGCGTTTGTTCTTGATCTCATGAAACGCACAAACACTTATCTGGAACCTGACCTCACTTTTATCCTTGATCTGCCTGCAAGCCAGGCTCTTAAAAGGATCAAGCCATCTGATAAGTTTGAGCGTCAGCCCCTGGAATTTCATGAAAAGATACGGGAAGGGTTTTTAGACCTTGCTAACGATAAAACAAACAAAAGATTCCACCTCATCGACACCAGCAAGACAAAAGAAAAAAACAAAGAAGAGATTATCGCGATCGTGGATGAAAAATTAAGGTAACTGCCCAGGAGTCAGAATCCGGAATCCAGAATTCAGAATAGAAGCAGTATAGACCTTAAAGCAATTTACTCATTTCTTCGAGTTGGGATATTCTGGCTTCTGACTACTGATTTAGCCTTTTTCTTTTCTTACAAAATGCCCGCTCTTGCCGCCTGATTTTTCCATGAGCCTGATGTCTGAGATCACCATGCTCTTATCCATTGCCTTGCACATGTCATAGATGGTGAGCAGGGCTACAGATGCAGCATGAAGCGCTTCCATTTCAACGCCGGTCTTACCTGAGACCGTAACTATTGCTTCAACCTCGATCATGGATCTCTTTTTGTCAGGAAAAAATTCTACGGTTACGTTCTCAATAGGCAACGGATGACAGAGTGGAATAGTATGCGAGGTGTTTTTTGCAGCAAGGATACCGGCAAGAGTTGCTGCTGCAAACACATTGCCTTTTTTTATCTTGCCTGAAGTCACGGCATCAAACGCAGCTTTTGACATGGAGATTTGTCCGCGAACGCATGCCTTGCGTTTGGTCGTCAGCTTTGATCCCACATCGACCATTTTGACTTTTCCTTTTTTATCAACATGGGTCAGTCCCATACACCCTCCAGTGTAAACGTTCTTATAACAGTTATTTCAGGCTATATCTAACAACAAAATTAAATTTATAAACCTTCCCTGTCCCGTAATGGGATAGGAAAGAGTTTTACTTTTTTTTGGCGCTTGAATCTGAAGTCGAAGTTGATTCAGTCTTTGTTTCGGTCTTTGCCTCTGACTTTTTCTTTGACGGTTTCTCATCTTTTGGAGAACTCTTCTTTGCGTGGTCAGTGAGATACCACCCCGATCCTTTGAGATGAAACGAAGAGTTTGATATTAATTTTTTCACCGAACCGCCGCATTTCGGGCAAGTGCGTATTGGTGCATCGCGGAAGCTCTGCATCACTTCGAACTTATTGTTGCACTCTTCGCAACGATATTCATAGATAGGCATTAATATCTCCTCTGCTCTAGCTGATAAAAATTTGTCCTTATATAGGAGCGGGAACAGCGTCTGTCAAGTGCGGAGTAGTTTTCAGCGGTTAGGTGTCAGTTGTCAGGGTCAGAATTAAGAGGTAAGGATTACGAATAACGATTTACGAATTTCGAATTACGACTCTTTGATTCAACGTTGAACTTCGAACCCAGAACATTGAACCTTTGACCTTCAGTCTTCCAGCCTAAACCCCTATCTCACACCACATTTCTTGACAAACTGATGGAGCTGTTTTTGAAGCACATTTACCTCATCATCAGAAAAACTCTGCTCAGACAAGACCGTCTGGTCAAGTGCCTTTGAGGAGACAAATTTCTGGAGCATATAGAGCCTTGCACCCTTTATGAGCTCACCAATTGCAATGATATCATCAGGAGAAAGCAATGACCGCAATAAGGTTGTTCTGAATTCATACTCAATACCGGAATCCATAATAAGCTGTATGCTGTGCAGAATGTCTTTTGTATCGATCTTTGACATGACGACCTTTCCATATTTATCCAAAGGCGCCTTTATATCCATTGCAATATAATCAACCATGCCTTTTTCGACAGCCTCCTGAATAATCTGCGGCATGGAGCCGTTTGTATCCAGCTTCACAAGATATCCCATGCCTTTTATTAAAGACATAAAATTCAAGAGCCCTTTTTGCAGTGTCGCTTCTCCGCCTGTAATTACCACTGCATCGAGCTTGCCTTTACGTGTTTCCAGAAACTGCAAAATTTCCTTACCCAATATTGGGTGAGGAAACAGGTGAGGCTCTACAAGCTCAGGGTTGTGACAATACGGGCACCTGAAATTGCATCCCAGTGTAAACACCACTGCGCTGATCTTGCCCGGATAGTCAATCAAAGAGCTTTTTTGGATAGCCCCTATATGTAGGGTCATACTTTCTCACCAACTATTAACAACTCTAATTTTCCGCAGGGTCTGATCTTCTGTTATTTTGCATTGTTGTGATCTGAGGCCTTTTCCTGGATGCCGGAAAAAATTTTACCGCCTTTTTCAGCCTCATTCTTAATTGCCTTTGCAAGCACAATGTTTATACCAATACTGATCGCAGTGTCTGCCTCAGCTCGCCGTGCCAATATAACCTTTGCACCTGGAAGTACTTTTGAATAGTCTGCCGATAAGGTATAAAAAACCACGGTTCTCTTGCCGTCATCAATAGGGACAAGAACCCAG
>JAGVNP010000319.1 GCA_020053185.1 Deltaproteobacteria bacterium
CAAGACTCATTAAAAAAATCGTAGGAGATGACAGATTTATTCTTGTGACCGCTGCTTCCCACATGCCGCGCGCAGTTGCCCTGTGCAAAAAGCAGGGCTTAAATCCTGTCCCTGCGCCGACAGGGCATCTGGCAAAGAAGCACCATGGGATCTATCTGAGAAATTTGTATCCAAATTCAGAGGGACTATACAAATTTGAGATTGCGATCCATGAATACATGGGTTTTGTATGGGCAAAGGCGAGAAGAAAGCTTTAAAGATTATGGATTAAGAGGTCAGGATTGGATGTTGTGCTTGACTTAAAATAAGTCAGCCGCTATCTCTAAGAAGATATAATAAAGTTTAAAGGAGGAGGCGTCATGAAGGTTCTTGTAACCGGGGGTGCCGGATTTCTTGGCACAAATATCGTGCTTCACTGTCTGAGCAAGGGCTGGAAAGTTCGGGTTCTTGATCTTCCGAATGCAAATATCAAATATATCCAGAAGCCAGATGTAGAAATCATGTTTGGTGATATCGCTGACGAGGCTATTGTCAGAAAGGCAGTGGAGGGCATGGATGCAGTCATCCATGTGGCAGGCGACACCAGCTTCTGGAAAAAACGCTTTGAGCGCCAGAGACGGACAAATGTCGAAGGCGTGCGCAATGTGATGCAGGCTTGCCTTGATTATAAGGTGAAGCGTGTGGTGCATACCAGCACAGTCGATGCAATCGGATATAATCCCGATGGTCTTGCTGACGAGAATTGGAAAGGCCATAATTATTCCAATACCGGATATAACTATGCAGATACAAAACGCGAAGGTGAAGCGCTCGCCCGCTCATTCATCAATAAAGGTCTTGATCTGGTAGTGATCTATCCTGGCGGCATGATCGGGCCGTATGATCATACCCTGCAGTATGGACGGCTGTTCAAGGATATCAGAGATAAAAAAGTTCCTGCAATACTTCCTGGCGGAGCGCCCTGGACGCATGTTGAAGAAGTAGCAAAAGCACATGTTACTGCCCTGGAAAAAGGCAGAAAAGGAGAAGGTTATATATGCGGCGGTGTAAATGAAAGTTATGTGACATTGTTCACTTTGATTGCGGATGCCATGGGTGTGAAGCCGCCGAAATTTGTTATGACGCCGTGGATGACAGTTGCATACGGATATCTCATGGAATTCATATCTGACTTCACAAACAAACCGCCCGACCTCAATCCCGGACAGGCTCGCTACATGTCTGTGTATCCGAAGTATGATTCTTCAAAGGCAGTCAAAGAACTCGGATTTAAAATAATTCCGTTAAAGGATATTATTAAAGACGCCCACAAGTGGTATGTGGAAAACGGTTTTCTGTAAGTATTTATTCAGAAGGCAGAATACAGAATTCAGGAGACAGAAGAGGAAGGCTAAAGGCGAAAGGTCAAATGGTTTAGTAGTTGAGTGGTTAATTGGATTCTGGCTACTGGCTACTGGATACATGAGTAATTACTTCTATAAAAGATAAAATGCATCAAAGGAGAGAGCACATGAACCCCTTGCAACATATAATGTCGCCAGAATCCATTGCCATAGTGGGCGCTAGCAATAATCCCACGAAGATGGGAACCATACAATATCTTCAGCTTATTCATAGCGGGTTTACCGGCGAGGTATTTCCTGTGCATCCCAAGGAAAAAGTGGTTTTTGGGAAAAAGGCATATGCTAACATCAGCGATTTGCCTTATGCGCCGGATCTTGCAATCCTTGTTGTCCCGACAAAGTTGATTCCCTCCATGATAGAAGATTTTGGGAAACTTGGAACCAGACATGCGGTAATCATAAGTGCCGGGTTTAAAGAAACAGGAAAGATAGGACATAAGCTCGAAGGAGAGGTTGTTGAAATAGCGAAGCGTTATGGCATGCGGTTTTTAGGCCCTAATTGTCTGGGCATCATCAATACCCAGCTTCCTTTAAATGTTACTGTAATGCCGGTTCAGACATACAATGGCAAGCTTGGCCTTGCCTCCCAGAGCGGCACATATGTATCGCAAACTTTGCCATATCTCTATAAGCGGGGCATAGCATTCAGCAAGGCAATCAGCGTGGGTAATGCGGCAAATATCGATATCGTGGATTGTCTGGAATATCTCGGGCAAGACGATGCCACAAAGGCCATATGCCTCTATATCGAAAGCATAAAAAGGCCGGATCAGTTTCTTAATGTGGCGAGGGAGATCAGCAGGCATAAGCCGATTGTTGCCCAGTATGTGGGAGGAACTGAGGCGGGAGCACGTTCAGGTTCAAGCCATACAGGAGCCATGGCAGGCCCTGATTATATCTATGATGGATTGTTTGCACAGGCTGGCGTTATCCGGGTGAGAACAGTTGAAGAACTCTATGCAGTGGGATGGACGCTCGCAACCCAGCCTCCATTAAAAGGGCCTCGCATAGCTGTGCTTACCAATTCAGGCGGACCAGGTACAGCCATTGCCGATACATGCAGCAGGCAAGGGCTTTCTACCCCTGAGTTCTCGCACGAGCTGCAGGAGGCTGTGCGGCCGTTCATACCCGGGCACGCGAGCCCGAGAAACCCTGTTGATCTGACTTTTCATATGGATATGAAAGGGATGACAGAGCATATCCCGGAAGTGTTGTTTGGCTCAGATGAGATCGATGGGATTATTATTCACGGGATCATGGATACAGGATTTGCCGAAATCGTATACCCTATGTTCAAGGATTTAGTAAAAGTGTCGCTTGAAGAATTTAAGAAATCCATGGAGATAGATCTTGAAAAACTCGTGAACATGCCCGAAAAAAAGAAAAAGCCTCTTCTGATCTCTTCCTTTTTCGGCATAGAAGATAACGCGATAAGATCTTTTCACAAGCATGGCATCCCTACCTTTGATTCACCAGAAAAGACAGCCTATGCAATGTCAGCTCTCTATAAATATTTTCTTATCCAGAAAAGATTGCATGGCAAGCCTGGTATTTCGCCTGTGCCGGACAAGGCAAAAAAGCTTATAGCTGGCATCGATGCAAAGAACATAGATGAATGCAAGGCAAAACAGATATTAGCTGCCTGTGGCATACCAGTGACAAACGAGGTTTTAGTCCACACATATGAAGAAGCCTGCGCTGGTGCAAAAAAGATTGGCTATCCTGTGGCATTGAAGGTGTGTTCGCCGGAGATATTGCATAAGACAGAGCGTGGACTTGTAAAGCTCAATATACAGGATGAAGATGCTCTTAAGAGGGCCTATGATTCAATACAGAAAAAGGAAAAGAATACCCCTATGCTTGTCTGTGAGATGCTGAAAGGCGATCGCGAGCTTATCGCAGGCATGTCATATTTTCCGGGATTTCCTCCGTGCATCCTTCTTGGCATTGGCGGCATATTTGCAGAGGTTTTGAAGGACACTACATTCAGACTTGCACCATTGTCCCAGGCTGATGCTCTCTCGATGGTTGACGGATTGTCTTCAAAGGCTTTGCTTGGCGCATACAGGGGTATGAAGCCGGTGGATAAAAATGCGATTGCATCCATACTTGTAAAGCTGGGAGATCTGGCAATGAATTTTCCGCAGATAAAGGAGATTGATCTGAATCCGATCATTATCGTTAATGGCAAGCCAAAGGTAGCAGATGCATTATTTGTGATGGAGGATTAGTGAATATTGACAAGATCAAAGAGATGATAGGTCACTATCCGGAGAAAGGTGTACTACCTTGTCCTGTGGCTTTTTATATTGCCTCCCTGCTTTCTATTGCACCAATAGAAGTAGGCAAATGCGCAACTGAAATGAAAATAAAAATAACCCAGTGCCAGCTCGGACTTTTCGGCTATGGAAGAAAGGGATTCTCCAATTACAAAGTGATCGGAAAGAAAGTCGAGGTGCCGGAGAGTTTTAATGCTCTTTTAGAAAAAGCATCAGATAACAAGCGAATCTCTTGTGCAGACCTCTGGCAGATTGCAATGGATCTTGGCATCACGAAGTTCGAGGCAGGAAACGCAGCAGATGCGCTTGGATACAAAATCAGGCCTTGCGCATTGGGGTGTTTTTGACAACAGGTTATTATGCGGTCAAGGCTATTGCAAATTTACTATCAGGCGTTATTGTATAGAGTAGGATGAGACTTTATTCTGAAAGAGATCTTAAAAAGACATATGAAGATGTAAATCAGCATATAATCACAAAGCATATAATTGCAAAGTATTCCACAAATCCCAATGATGTGCGGGACATCACCTTTAGCGGCCTTGATTTAAAAAAGATAAAGAACGTATTGGATCTCGGATGCGGGTATGGATTGTTTGTTGAAAAACTGAAACATCTACTTAGTCCTGATGCAGTGATCACAGGACTTGATCTTTTGGAAGAGAACAGGGTCCCGTTTTTAGAGCGCGTGGATAAGGCCGGCTACAGCGGGAGATTTATCAGGGGTGGAGCTGATATTATCAGGGATATGGAAAAAAGATCCTTTGATCTTGTAATTGCCAGCTACTCTCTTTATTTCTTTCCCCATCTCATTGGAGAGATTTCGCAGATACTTAAATCTGATGGCTTGTTTATCACCCTGACGCATTCAAAATCATCCATTCAGGAGGTGATAAAGCTGATTGTTGCTGCCATGGAAAAAGAAGGCATTCCATGGCAGGGCGAGACAGCACTCAGTAAGCTTTTAATGGCTTTTTCACTGGAAGAAGGAGAAGCGCAGCTTAAGCGATATTTCAATAGAGTGGAGAAGATCGTGTTTTCTAATACGCTTGAATTCCCGCTTGATCGCATTGATGACTGCATATCGTATCTCAAGATAAAGCAGTATCTTCTGTTTAAAGAGGCATTTGATTACTCTCATACTAAGGCTGGTCAGGTGGTGGAGAATACATATGAGAAAATCTATGAATATGCAAAAAAGAACGGCTTTTTTAAGATATCGAAAGATGATGCAATATTCAGATGTTTTAATCCAATAGGTACTTAGGAGAAGAGCATGGCAGGAAATCTGAAAAAGAAAAAATTCTGCTGCTTTTGCGGCGGCAATGTGGGGCGAAAGAATGCCGGGGACAAGGAACGGGATTACTGTACAGTATGCGGTACAATCTTTTATGAAAATCCTCTGCCTGTTGCGAGCAGTATCCTGGTGAACGAAGATCGCGAAGTGCTTTTGGTTAAAAGAAAGAATGCACCGTATAAAGGCATGTGGTGTCTGCCCATTGGCTTTGCCGAAGTTGGCGAGGATGTTCATGACGCAGCGCTTCGTGAACTCGAAGAAGAGACTGGCGTAAAAGGCGAGATCATAAGGCTTATCGATGTAGATACTGTTGATAATTATTTCTACGGGAGCCTGGCTATTGTCACCTATGAAGTCAAGATGACAGGAGGCAAAATTTGCCCGGGAGATGATGCATTGGATGCAAAATTCTTTTCTATCCTGGATCATCCGAAGTTAGCATGGTCATCCAATGAGAAGGCCATTCAGCTGTACCTCGAATATCACAAAGACTCATGGGCCATGATCGACTCCTTTAAACAGCTTTTTCCTGAAGTCAGCGGAACAGGAGAAGATATCAGCGCCAGGGCAAAGGATCAGAGGGTATTCTTGTCAGACATCCTTATCAAGATCATTGATAAGGATGCATCTGTAATATCTTCAGCATGGGCTGATGAGGTGCGTGTCGGTATTCCTGCTCTTAAACCTCATTTGCATACGCTTGTTGATATACATAAAGATATCTTGAAAGACATTCAAGTTTGGCTTGGAAGCCACGGGGCCAGGGTGCGCTTTGAGAAGTTAATTGATGTAGGTAAGGACATGAAAGAACAAAATATCCCGCTGCCGGATGTTTTTACGGCAATGGCTTTGGGCAGAAAGGCGATCTGGGTTCATGTGATCAAAAAAAACATCTTAGGCTCACCTCTGGGGATCTATACCACGCTTGAGCTGAACAACAGGATCATACTTTTTTACGACAAGGTTGTGCATTTTATTTCAAAAGGATATTTTGCTGACTGAAATCTTTGAATAATACCCGCACTGTCATTGCGAGCACATTCGCACTGCTCAGTATAAACTCCGCGAAGCAATCTGACACTTTAGTGTCATTCTGAACGAAGTGAAGAATCTTAAAAGATCCTTCGGACATTGTCCTCAGAGCTTGCCCTGAGCGAAGCCGAAGGGATGACTGTTTCACAGTCAGATCGCCATCCTTCACTTTAGTTCAGGACAGGCTAAAGCTTACGCTCCTCGCGATGACAAGAAATAATTCTGCAAAGATCTATGGCTGAGAACTATTTTTTACTATTTTCAGCACCCTTCCGGAAATTGCAGCAAGCACAACACACTTTAAGATATCACCCGGCAGAAAGATCAAGAGTCCTGCCTTGATCGCAGGCATGATCACATCCGGCTTATCCAGCACATAGTGCATATAAAGAGCAAGATATGGCACTCCGATTAAATAAATAACAGCCATGCCTAGGATAGATGCTATAAAGATATTTGTATGGGAATATTTTCTGTTTTTCATATAAAGCCCGACTGCACCTGGCGCAAGAATAAATCCTAAAAGATAGCCGAATGACGGCTTGACCACATATGCAATACCGCCGCCTCCGGAAAACACAGGAAGGCCGAGCAGTCCCATGATTATATAGACCACCTGGCTCATCATGCCTGCTTTTGACCCGAGCAGTAATCCTGCCATGATCACAAAAAAATTCTGCAATGTAATTGGAACCGGTGGAACAGGAATTCTGATAAATGCGCCTGCTGCGGTAAGTGCAGCAAATATTACAATAAGCGCTACTTGACGGTTTGCCTGTGTTTGCATGATTGGGCGTGTATCATTTAATCTACTTAAGTACAATATCGCACTTGAACTCTGGATGCATTGGATTATACTTATGTGAGTATATTTTTTAGGGGAGGGAGGATATGCGATGTCAGTAAAAATAACATGGCTCGGACATGCGAGCGTAAAGGTGGAGGATGGGTCAAAATTAATATACATTGATCCATGGAAGGTGAGCGGCCCAAAGGCTGATATCATTCTTATAACCCACAGCCACTTTGATCATTATTCGGCAGATGACATAAAAGCTCTTTCTTCTCCGGACACAATTGTTGTTGGCACGGAAGATGTTCCTCTTGCAAAAAATAAGATCAATCCTGGGAAATCAATTACAGTAAAAGATATCACAATAGAAGCTGTGCCTGCCTATAATATTGACAAACAGTTTCATCCAAAAAAGAACGGCTGGGTTGGCTATGTGCTTAATATCGGATCTAAACGCATCTATTGCGCAGGTGACACTGACAGAATACCTGAAATGAAAGGGCTAAAGGTCGATGTCGCATGTCTGCCTGTTGGCGGCACATACACCATGGATGCAGTCTCAGCAATAGAGGCTGTTAATGACATAAATTCGAAGCACGTTATTCCCATCCACTATGGCGAGGTAGCTGGCACTAAAAAGGATGCGGAAAAGCTGCTTTCAATCAAGACATCTCAAATACATGTTCTGGACCCGGGGCAGAGTATCGAACTGGAATAAAATCCTAGAATACTTTAATCCTCAAAATTCAAAGTTGAATAGTTGGGTGGGGAAAGGCAAAGAAAAAACAGATGAAAAGACTATCTGATGTTTATGAGAAACTATATCACTACACTACTTTGGATGGATTATTGGGAATCCTGAAAACCAAAAGTATATGGGCAACTCACTGCAGATATCTCAATGATTATTCAGAACTTGGTTTGTTTAGAGATAAGCTGGTTTCATTTATTCTTCCTTATGTCGAACAAAAAATTGGCCAGCAAGGGAGACTGCTCAATCATATTCAGCACGATGCGGAAGTAGTTGTTGATGAGTTATATAAAGCAACTGGCGATGGAATTTATATTCTTTCATTCTGTGGACAGCACAAAAAATCTCACATTAACGACAATGGACTTTTAAGTCAGTGGCGTGCTTATGGGGCTGGAGGTGGTTTTGCTTTAGTACTTAATACACATAAATTGGAAGAAATACTGAAGGTAGAGGCAGAAAGATTCGAATACAGTTGGATGATGCTTGCTGATCTTATATATAGCGACGATGACGATAGGTTTAAGAGGGAGCTGTCGAATGACCTGTCAACTATTACTGAAGTTGTAAAGGTTTTTTTCGATCCCACAAAATCAGATGATGAAAAGATAGAAGAAGGTAAGAAAGCACGTACCCCGTTTATTAAATGCATCAGCCGATATAAACATTGTGGTTTTAGTGAAGAGAATGAGGTTAGAGTTGTTGTTATACCTACCATTTTTGATCAGGAATATTTGAAACTAGCAAAGACAAAAGGTGTTACACTGAAACCTGAAAAAGAGAAAAAATTCCGTGACAAAAATGGCCGACTCGTGCCTTATATCGAACTCTTCAATTCGACTGATCTTGAACTTCCGATAGAAAGAATCATCGTTGGACCTCATAAAGAAAAGAAGGCCCGCGCGGATGCATTGCGTCTAATGTTAAGGGACACAAGCATTGAGATAACATGTTCTGATATACCTTTTGTTGGCTAGTAAAGTGGAGATATTCTGGTTATCCTAAGGGGTCCCCTTGAAACCGGTGAGCGAGTGTAGAAAAATCCGGAGAAGAGCAAAACCTGAGCGAAGCGAATTTTTGCGGCCGGATTTTTTCAAACGAGCGAACGCATCCGAAGGGCGGTTTCGTGGGGCGCCCTTTCTTTCCCTATTTCTTTGGGCGAGCAAAGAAATAGGGGATAAGTGTGAAAAGAAAGGAATGAATCAGTAATTTCCTATATTCTTTGCAATGTAATCAGCAACCCTTGTAGCTAATGCCATGATGGTTCTTTGCGGATTCACGCCTAGAAAAGATGGGAATGACATGAAGGTGTCTGCTCTTCCCCAAAAGTCTAATGTTTTTGGTCTAATATCTGTATTAAGCCCCTGTATCCTTGCATCCTTGACAAAAGCAGCATGATGAAATAGTAGTCTTCAGACCCTACTATGATTAAGAGAATAGAAGACATAAAAATACAGGTAGAAACCATAGGTGCCGCCGGCAAGGAAGAGCATTTGGCTATTGCTCCGGAGGTATTTGAGCTCGCACTTGCAGACAGGGATGTGAAGGTAACAAAGCCCTTAAACATACACTATCTTGTTATAGGGGAGAATGAAGATATTATTGCAAAAATTAATGTAAAAGGTTTTATCGATACATTCTGTTCGCGATGCCTGGTTTCTTTTTCCTATCCGATAAATCTGGCATTGGAGACAAGGTATGTTCCTGCAAACCCCGATATGCCCCAGGATCTTGAGGCAGAGCGGGAAGACCCTGGGTTTGGCTATTACAGAAATGCAATCATGTTGGGAGAATTTATTCTCTCTGAGATCATTGTGTCTTTACCCATTTACTATGTGTGTGATGAGTCATGTAAAGGACTTTGCGCTAGTTGCGGCGTAAATCTCAATAAAAGCTCTTGCAAGTGCAAGAAGGATATTGATCCTAGACTAACGAAACTGAAAAAACTAAAACAAAAGATCCAGTAGGAGGTAATAAGTTATGCCAGTACCAAAGAGAAGACACTCAGGGACAAGAAGAGATAAGAGGCGGGCGCATGACGCGATTAGCGTGCCAGGCATATCCTTTTGTCCAAACTGTAAGGAGCCAAAACTTCCTCATAGGGTATGTCGGAATTGCGGATACTATAAGGGTGTGGATATACTAAAGCTCTCAGCAGAATAGTATGGCACATTGCCTTATATTCCCGGGTCAAGGCACACAGTTTCAGGGCATGGCCTCTGGCTTAAGCCTGTCCGGGATAGTTTCATCTCGCTTACTAAGCCTTATGGAACATGGGCCTGAGGAAGAATTGAACAGGACTACCAATGCCCAGCCGGCTGTTCTTGCTGCAAGCATTGCCTTGTGGAATTCGTCTTCATTTTCCGAGCCTGAGATGGTGATGGGCCACAGCCTTGGAGAGTATTCTGCACTTGTAGCAGCAGGCGCAATCTCTTTGAAAGATGCCATCTCTCTTGTTGAAGCAAGGGCCATTTACATGGAAGAAGCCCAGCCAAAAGGGACCACAGGGATGGCCGCAGTGCTTGAGATGTCTGCGGAAAAGGCAAAAGACGCTCTCAAAGATATCGGCGATGTGTGGGTGGCAAACCTTAACGGAGGCGGCCAGG
>JAGVNP010000071.1 GCA_020053185.1 Deltaproteobacteria bacterium
GGATTACTCAGTGGATGAACTATGTGCCGAAGCCAGGAGATACGGTTTTTCTCATCAGCAACTACACCCATCTATTTCCTTTTATTATTGGAGGAAGCAGGCTGCTTAATTATTTCAAACCCATTGACCGGATCGATCAGTGGGAGGCTGGCGCATATCTTTATCAGGGCGGATATCTTGATGTAGTGCGCAAAATCGCACAGCAGACAAAAAAAGAATTCGATGCCTGGGGAGTAGCGGTTGTTGTCCCCATGCTTGATGCTGTGTACCATCTTTTTACTGAAGTGCATCCAAAAGAAATGGCCGTAGAGCATGGTCAGGAATTCATCAGCTTTCATGAGTGGTTGCTGGAAAAGATTGCATCTGGTGAGATCGCGCTGCCAAATAAATTGAATATGAAAATCACGGTTCATGACAACTGCTACTCAAAAATACCTGGCAAAAAATACTGGGAGACTCCACGCGCAATCATGGAAAAATGCGGATGCGAAATTGTAGAAATGAAACATTCAAAACAGGATGCTTTGTGCTGCGGGTTCGGCGCAGGTGCATCATGGAAACACAACATCTCGATACCGTTTGATATTATTTCTGAAGGTGCAAAGCGCATCAGAGAGGCAGAGGAAACCGGAGCTGATGCGCTTGTATCCTATTGCGGGGGGTGCATATATCTTCTGTGGGCAGCAAGAGAACTGCTTGGCAGCAAGATCGATCTCTTTCATATGGTCGAGCTGGTGCGGCTGGCTATGGGTGAGAAGCTTGTGTATCCCGAAGCTCATGTGAAACGAGCGTGGGATATTATTGCAATCATCACCTATCAGTGGCTGCTCTCGCTTTTTCAGAAAAATTTCAGAATTGAACGGATCACATATGACAGCACGAAAAGCACGTTTATCCCGAAGAGATATCCGCTTCTACGGCTTATCCGGACGCTCTTTAAAAGTACGCTCATACGCAGATTCTATGCGATGCTGTTCAGGAAAATATTTATGCCGGTTTTGAGAACGCGATAAGTCATATTGCAACCATGTCATTGCGAGGAGCGTAAGCGACGTGGCAATCTGTTCTGGTGAGATTGCTTCACATTCGTTCGCAATGACAGCTATAAATAATATCTATTTTATTGCAACTTGGTATCAGATTTTCGGAAGAGAACCAAACTTAAGAAACCCGGAGAGACAAGGAATCCCTCCGGGCGTTTTTGTTTACAGGTATCTTTTTCCTACATTGGGCAGAAGCAGAGGCAGGTTTGTCTGCTCCTTGCCATCTACGCGGAACCTTATCGGGTTGTCGATGTAGTTTACATACTTAACTTCGTCTCCAGGCTTGTAATGAGGAACAAAGTAATGCTCTACAAAGAGATAATACGTGCCTTTTGGCAAATGCGTGGCATCCCAATCCTGGTACACATATCCGATGGTTCCAGGGATTCTTTCAGGCGGATATTTCTGGTTCACATCATCGATAATACCCATTGTGATCTTTATATGATCTTTGATCTCAGGGGTTAGGATGGTTCTTGTGAGCAGGGTTCCGAATTTGCCAGTGATCATTCTCCATTCATCAAGTTCCGGATTGAAGAAGTTTTTCTCATCATCGCTCATCTTTCCATCAATCAGAAAACCTTTTTTATTGTTGGAGCTGTATGCCATGGAGCCTAAAACTTCAGGTGTGTAATCAACTCCAAACCGTGCAATAAATGAGGTAAGGACAGTATCCAGCTTGAACGGCACATTGAACACAGCAGGGGTGGTTGCAGTGTCCCTGTGCTCATAGGTGTCAGATACTACGCGCAGCACTTTTAAGCCGCCGGGAATTTTGCGGTACTGCTCGGCCCGCCTTGTCCACCTGATAGGCCCCACTTTGTAGGTCATGATATCTGATCTGAGCTGCTCCTCGTTCATCTTTAAGGTAAGCGCTCCGCCTACGGCTTTTATAGATACACGTATCTTGAGACGGTCAACGAAATTCTTTCCAGAGCCGCCTGCGAATTCTGTGAGGCTCAAATGATCGTAATAAGTAGCAACCTTGCCGTCCTTGGTCTCGATGTATTCTGCGCAATGGTAGTCGCTCTCAAACCGTGAGTCTGTAAGGCTGTATTTGAAGCGCACATAATCAGGCTTGGCGCATTTTGCAGGAGGGTTTGACGCAAAGTATAAAAGATAGCACCATCCTTTTTGGCCTGTGAGCGGATCAATCACCTCGATCTCTTCGCCTTTTGTATATCCTGAAGGCCACATGTCTGTTGAAATTTTATCTCCCGAGTCATCAGCCATGAACAGGATCTTGTCCCATGTGTCGAGCTTGCCATTGCTCAGGTCTGAATTGGGCCTTGGGCCTGACGGGAGTATCCAGTCTCCATTCTCGCCTGTCATCTCATCGATCTGGAAGCGGATCGGCTCGAAAACTCCTTTGGTGCAGGCATACATGCGCAGGTTATTGAGCGGCTTGCCAACGAGATCGTTTGTCATTTTCCCTTCCAGGATCGCCACATCCACCCAGCGGTCAAAGGTTTTTTTTGCCAGGACATCGGCACTTGCCTGTGTAGATAAAAATATCATACCGATGCAGAAAAGCACGGAATACGCCTTGAAAAGTTTCATTTTTTCCTCCTAGTTTACTAAAAACTTTGGATATGATCTGTTTATTTTTTCAGCATATCCAAGAGCCTTTTTCCTGTCAAGGTAAAGAGATGAAAACACCTTGACAAGGGTTTGAGCTTATGGCTAGAAGATTGGCCTGAGCTTGGGGGATCGTCCAATGGTAGGACTACGGACTCTGACTCCGTCAATCTAGGTTCGAATCCTGGTCCCTCAGCCATAATAATGGTCCCATCGTCTAGTGGTTAGGACGCTGGCCTCTCACGCCGGAAACAGGGGTTCGACTCCCCTTGGGACTACCATAAAAGTCAAAAGGGTTGCATGGCATAATGCAACCCTTTTTCTTGTTTTTATCCATGGTTGTAGGCACAGTGTTTAAAATTCCGATTGCCTGTGCTATAGGGTACATGCTTGGAAAACCACTCAGACAAGGAATATATGGAACAAGACGCAGACAACAAAGGATCGATTGAAAACGAAAAGCCCGCTGACTTTGTCCGCACAATCATCAAAAGTGACAGGCAATCTGGTAAGTGCGGCGGAAAAGTAATCACCCGTTTTCCGCCAGAGCCGAACGGATACCTTCATATCGGACATGCAAAATCCATATGTCTGAACTTCGGAATTGCCAAGGAATTCAGCGGCAGATGCCATCTGCGCTTTGACGACACAAACCCTGAAAAAGAAGAAACCGAGTACGTAGAATCTATCAAGGACAATATCAGATGGCTCGGCTTTGATTGGGCTGAACATCTCTATTATGCATCAGACTACTATGAGCAGATCTACCGGTATGCAATCCTTCTCATCAAAGAAGGCAAGGCCTATGTATGCGATCTGAGTCCAGATGAAGTCAGACAATGCCGGGGCACACTGACTGAGCCAGGCAAAGAAAGTCCATACAGGAATCGTCCGGTTGCAGAAAATCTTGATCTATTCGAGCGCATGAGGGCTGGCGAATTTGAGGATGGGTCTAGGGTTCTCAGGGCTAAGATCGATATGGCATCGCCCAACATTAATCTACGAGACCCTGTGATGTACCGCATACTCCGAGCAGAACATCACAGGACAGGTAATTTGTGGTGCATATATCCAATGTATGACTTTGCCCACCCAATTTCTGATGCGCTTGAAGATATTACACATTCTATCTGCACCCTGGAGTTCGAAGACCACAGACCGCTTTATGACTGGTTCCTTGATAATCTCCCTGTCCCATGTCATCCTCAGCAGATCGAGTTTGCACGCCTGAATTTGAGCTATACAGTCATGAGCAAGCGCAAGCTTCTCGAACTGGTTGAGGGAAACCATGTATCAGGATGGGATGATCCGCGCATGCCAACCATCTCTGGTCTGCGCAGGCGCGGATACACGCCTGATGCGATCCGCAAATTTTGCGAGCGCATTGGTGTTGCAAAGAGGGACAGCGTAATTGACATGGCTCTCCTTGAGCACACGATCCGTGAAGATTTGAATGAAAAGGCAAAGCGCGTCATGTGCGTGCTGAGACCTGTAAAAGTTATCATTGATAATTATCCTGAAGATAAAATCGAAGAATTCGAGATCCCATACCACCCTGAAAACACGTCAATGGGTTCCAGAAAGGTTCTGTTCTCCAGAGAGATCTATATAGAGAAAGACGATTTCATGGAAGAACCTACAAAGAAATTCTTCCGACTTGCTCCAGGGTGCGAGGTAAGGCTCAGAGGCGCATATTTCATTACGTGCACCAATGTGAAAAAGAATGGGGCAGGAGAGATAGTCGAGATTCACTGCACATATGATCCTGCTACGCGTGGCGGGGATGCTGCTGATGGCCGCAAGGTAAAAGGGACCCTTCACTGGGTATCAGCATCCCGTTCAATCCCGATAGAGGTTAGGCTGTACGAGAGGCTGTTTACTGTAGAAAATCCCAATGCAGATGATTTTAAGGAATACCTGAATCCCAATTCCCTTGAGATCTTGACATCGATGACAGAGTCTGGCCTTAAGGATGCGCAGACAGAGTCTTGTTATCAGTTTGAGCGGCAGGGCTATTTTTGTGCAGACATGCGCGACTCGACGGCTGGAAAACTTGTGTTCAACCGAACAGTTACTTTGCGTGATTCCTGGGCAAAAAAGAAATAACCAGTCGATTACAATAAGGACATTTTTTCTATGAGATCTTGCATAATACCTTTTTGTCATTGCGAGCGCAGCGAAGCAATCTGACTGTAAAGCAGTCATCCTGAGGACAATGCCCGAAGGATCTTATAATATCCTTCACTTCGTTCAGGACAGGCTTAAGCTTACTCTCCTCGCGATGACAAAAAAACGATCATGAGAAGGTCTATATAAAAAAACCGATTTATTTACCTTCGCGTGGCGGATTCAGCAAGGATTCGATAGTTGCATCCTTTTTTGTCCAGAGTTCATTCAACCAGGAAAAGAAGTATTTGCGGTATGCCTCATCTTCAGCATAATCTCCGGTGATTTCTTTTTGAATAGGGATGGTCTCCACCCTCACAACAATGTTAGTGACCTTGCCGCACAGGAATGCCCAGAAACTCTTGTCTTCCCTGTTGTCCGGATACACGATAGTCACATTTACAATGGACTGAAGCTGATCCTGCATGGCTGAGAGAACAAAAGAGATGCCGCCTGCCTTGGGCTTCAGAAGATTTTTGAAAGGAGATTTCTGCTTATCATGCTTTTCTTTGGTGAACCGCGTTCCCTCCACAAAGTTCATAACAGAGACCGGTGTTGTCTTGAACTTCTCGCATGCTTTTCGCGTGGTCTCCATGTCCTTGCCCTTTAAGTGAGGATTTTTTTTGAGAAACTCTTCTGAGTATCGTTTCATGAACGGGTATTCGAGCGCCCACCAGACAAGCCCCATGATAGGAACCCAGATAAGCTCTTTTTTCAGGAAAAATTTCAAGAACGGAATCTTGCGGAAAAGAACCTTTTGCAGCACGAGTATGTCGACCCATGTCTGATGATTTGAGACCACCAGATACCATCCGTTCAGATCAAGGCCTTCAAGCCCTTTCACGTCCCATCTTACCTTTTTTGTGAGAGCAATGTTCAGGCTGTTTATGAATATCCAGCTTTCTGCAATAAAGAGAACTATCTTGCCGCAAAAATTGCGCCATGCCTTGATCGGTATGATAAATTTCAAGAAGGCCATCGGAAACAGAAAAATGGACCAGAACAAGGTATTGACCAAGTATAAAAGAAATGAGATTGCGCCGATTATTGGTCCTGGCAAAAAGCTTAACATTGTTGGTCTCCTCTCGTGCTCACGATGCTTGTCCTTGCTTTTGCCTATACCATAGATGGGTAAATCGATATGTAAAATAAATGTAAATGTTGGGTTTTTGATTTAAAAAGTAGCTGAATGCTGATCCCCGAAAGCTGAGAGCTTATTATGCCTTGAATTTCCCGAAGTCTTCAGGATTCATCTTTTCCAGGATCTCCTTGAGCTTGTCTTTATCTTTTTCATAATTGAAATTGAAGATAAGCTCTGATTCCCCGGAAACTTGTATCGGGGATGTCTGGCTTGCCTGATCGAGCACATGACGTGAAACAAAGACTTTGGCTTTTGCCCGCAAGACAAGAGCAATGGCATCAGACGGCCGCGCATCGATCGATATGGTGTGTTTGTGGTTTTCAGACTTAATAGTGATAAGGGCATAGAATACATTATCCTTTAAGTCTTCTATCTCTATCTTTGTGACTTTTCCGCCCAGCCTCTCTATTACTGTGTTAAGCAGGTCATGTGTCATTGGACGCGAAAACGTTACATCCTCCAGGGATGCTGCGATGGCACTTGCTTCATTGATCCCTATCCAGATGGGCAAGACCATTTTGTTTTCCAAATCCCGCAATATGACAATAGGGGTGTTGTTAGGATCAAGGGCGATTCCTACAATCTTCATCTCAACAAATGTTCTTGCCTTCATATAACTCCCTTACTTTTCAAGGTAAGCCTGTGTATCATACAAGTCAATATCCTAAATATTTCGGAGATTATTTTCTTTTGCTTTGAGTTTTTCTGACAAGTACGAGATAAGATCATCCATGTTCCAGGATAGATGATCCAAGTGAACGCCAGCATCAGTAAGCCATTTCTGCACCATAAGCACTAAAGGCGGGGTGATTTGGTGTTCTTCCATTTCCTGTATATGAAGCAGGCTATCATGTTTTTTGAAATCAAAGATCTGTTGTCCCTGGGAAAGACCGATGATCCTGTCTGTGATGCTTAAAAGTTCATCAAGATTGTGTGTGACAAGTATGACAGTGATATCCTGAAGCTGTGATATAAGGCCAATAAGCTCTTTTCTTCCCCTTGCGTCTAAGCCTGCAGTAGGCTCATCCAGCATAAGGATTTCAGGGGATGTAAGCAGCGTTGATGCGAGCGCGAGTTTTCTTTTTTCTCCGGAACTTAAGCTAAACGGCGAGATTTTCTTCAGTCTCGCGATATCCATTTCAAATCTGTCAAGAATATCACTAGCCTTGGATTCAATCGCACGGTCGTCGAGGTTACTGAGGTTTTTTATTCCAAAAACCATCTCATCGTACGCATTTTCATGAAAGAACTGATGTTCCGGGAATTGGAACAAAAGCCCTATGCACTTTCTAATTGAGGCGAGTTGTTTCTTTTTTTTTAATGTCTTTACACTTTTTTTATCAAAGAAAATGTCCCCGCTTGTTGGCAGGATCAATGCATCTATCAGCTGAAGTAAAGTTGTTTTGCCTGAGCCTGCAGGGCCAGTGATTGCGATCTTTTCCCCTTGCGAGATCTTTAGATTGATATCTTTAAGTGCCCAGGATTTATCCCCAAGATCATATGAAAAAGATACGTTTGTAAGCTCTATTTCCATCTCTGCGTAAGCCTTTTCTTTGTCTCGATCACATCAAATGTATTGATGCACGATGCTGCTGCGACAAAACCCTTTCTTGCCATGATAATGCCAAAGCGCATATCGTTTAGGCCCTGTACAATATGGGCATCAGGTCCTATTGAAATCAGGCCTCCTGAAGAGATGAATTTTGGTATCAGCCTCCAGTTGAGATCAAGCCTTTGCGGGTTTGCATTAAGCTCGATGATCACTGAATTTTGGATTGCCTGTTCAAGCACTTCCTCTATATCTACCTGATAGGGCTCCCTGGACAGAAGAAGGCCGCCTGTTGGATGACCGAGTATCGAGGTATAGGGATTTTTAATGGCAGCAATGATCCGCTTTGTCATATCAGATTTTGCCATGCTCATGTTCGAATGTACGCTTGCTATCACAAAATCGAACTGCCTCAAGGTCGTTTCATCATAGTCTAAAGATCCATCAGGCAAAATCTCGGATTCGATTCCCTTTAATATGGTTATTCCTGAAGCCTCATTGAGCGTATCGATTTCCTTGTGCTGCCGCGCGATATCTTTTAGCGATAGGCCGCCTGCGTAGTATGCGCTAACACTGTGATCAGCAATGCCGATCCATTGATAGCCAAGCTGGCTTGCCCTGGACACCATTTGTTTGAGTGGGGTTTTTCCATCGCTGTAGGTAGTATGGTTGTGTATGGTGCCTATGATGTCGCGCTCTTCAATAAGAGCTGGGATCTTATTGTTTTTTGAAAGCTCGATCTCTTTACCGCCCCAGTCCCTCAGCTCCGGGGGAATAGGGTCAATGCCGAGCGCGTGATAGATGTCGTCTTCATTATCGAGATCGATAGGAGCGCCATTTTTGAGCATAAGACTTTCTTTAATCTCAATGTTTTTTTCTAGTCCGATATTTTTTACCATTTCCACGTGAGCAGACGGGCCAGTTGTAGAGAAATGCCTCGGGATAAAATTCTCCTGCTTTGTTATATAAATACGAACCGGTGGAGAATCCGGCGATGTCAGCATAAGTCCGAGATCATCTTCTTTTATCTCATATCCTGGCAGTATCTTTATCAGGATCTCAACCAGATCATTCCTTTCCTGCACAATCAGCTCTATCCGGGAAAGCGTCTCCATGCCTCTGCGGCATTCGCCGGTAGCTTCTACCCTTATGTTGTGCTGGCTCAGACAGGCCTTGATCTGATCGCAGAAGTTAAGGCCCTGATCAATCAGATACCTTCCCCTGTAGCTGAGCACATTATCAATGTCATAAATAATTCTTTCCTGTATCTTTTTTGAGAACCATTTCATGGAGGAAAGCTTGCCTTGTATACATGCCTGCCTCAAGTCCTCGATGGTTGAGATCTGTAATTCGTCATAGATCTGCTTGATTCTCTTTTGCCCAAGGCCAGGGATCTTCATTATTTCAAAAAGACTTTTTGGGACTTTTAAGCGAAGATCTTCTATGGCAGAAAAATCTTTTTCTGTTATCCAAGCCTCGATCAAGGCAGAAATGCTTTTCCCGATGCCGCTTATGCTTGAAAGCTCTCCATCCCGTATTATCTCATCCACAGGCTTTGGCAGAGAAGCGACTGTATAGGAAGCCTTTTGGTATGCAGTTACCTTGAAAGTGTTCTCGCCCAAGAATTCCAGATAAGATGCCATTTCTGCGAGGAGTTGTGCAATATAACGGTTATCCATTGATCTCTCCGAAAAGCATATTGTTCTTTATATCTGTTATCTTTGCGTTCACAATACATCCTTTCTGCAGGCTGCCTGGCAGAATGACATTGAGATAATTTGAGGTGAGGCCGACAGAATTGCCAGGGCCAGTCTTGAACACTAGCACTTCTGCCAACTTTCCGATTTGAGAGCGAAGGAATCGATCTTTTTTTTCAGTAGATATAGATTTCAGTAAAGAGACCCGCTCACTTTTAATGATGTCAGGGATATCATTGCCTAGTTCTGCTGCCTTGGTTCCAGGCCTTTTCGAAAAAGGA
>JAGVNP010000061.1 GCA_020053185.1 Deltaproteobacteria bacterium
GCCACCCATCTCACACCTCCTGCCCCAGATCCTCAAACATCTGTTCATTCTATGTACAAAAGCACACATCTTTTCTCCTAAAATTGCCATTGCACCTTGCCATATACGCTGCGCTGGATCTCAAGAGGCGCAAGAGGGGACCCCAGCTTTTCTTTTAGGCTAAATTCGGGGTGGTGGTCATCGAGCAGGTTCTGGCCAACAACAGACACCTCAAGATCAGGCTTGATGTTCCAGGCAAGCCGGGCATCCATGCTGTTATATCCAGAGACCTTATAGTTTGGACCTCTTATTGTCTCAAGTCTGGCCACTGAGCGGAAAGTGCAGTCCAGCTTCAGGTTATGCGGAAGATTCATGTAGGACTGGATGGCACTTTGATGGCTTGGGCTGGAGTGCTCAATAAAATATTCTGAACCTGCATCAAGGGGTGTGTCAGACTCCATATCAATCTGCAACATCGACTGAGAAGCATGCAGACGCCACCAGTCAAATGGCTTATACTCAACAGACATTTCTCCGCCATAGATCTTGCCGTGTAAATTATTGCGGAGATAAATAGGGAAAATGTAACGCACTGGGGAAGATGTCGGCTCCCCAAAAATTTTTGAGACATCCAATTCCGAACTCAGGTAGTTGTCGTATTCATTATAGAATGTGGCAACAGCAAAAGAGAGTTTATCATGAGGCTGTATTCTATACCCAAGCTCATAAGCAAGAAGTTCTTCTGTTTCAAAACCATCGTCTCCATAGGAGCGGAAGAAGAGGGTGGCAGGTGCGCCGTAATCGATATAGAATATTGTTTGTTGAAGCTGGCTCTCCACAGGCGATGGTGTCCTGACTGCTCTGGAGACAGACGCCCAGAGGGATTGTCTTTGTGTAGGCTTCCATAAGATCCTAGCGCTTGGTTGATACTCAGAGCCGCTGTAGTCATTATGCTCGAACTTGGACCCCACGGTCAGTTTCAGCTTATCTTCAACAAGAATTATCTCATCCTGTACGAATGCGCTGAACAGATTATCGCTGCGATCCGGATCTGTGCTGACCATTGTAGGCCAGCTATCTATCTCGATGGAATTGAGCCTATACCCGAGACCCCAGATGATTTCATTTTTTGGTATCGAAGAAAAACGGTGCTGAAAATCAATATCAAGGGTGTCTACATCCATCTTTATGCTTGGAAAGCGTCGCTGAGTCATATCGTAGTAGGCTTGGAGTGTCCAATCAGAAGAATCGCTTAACTCCCTGTGCCAACGTCCCAGCATATTAGCTCCGGTTGAATGCAAATCATATTCGCGCCATTCAAAATACGGCGGTGAATAGAACGACAGATCTTCTCTCTGTCCGGTAATTGTTGTATAGAGATCTCCCTGAAAAGTCAGGTTATCTTTCTCTGTTGCATCCCAATCGGTTCTGAATCCAGTCTGTGCCATCTGCCAGTTATCGTAGTTATTCGAATCTTCATGGTGCAGGGCATCCCGGCTAGCATATTTGGCATATATGCGGTAATCAAGGTCAGCTCCGATTGTGTCGCCATACCGCACAGAGCCAAAACCCTGCTCCTCTGTGCCTCCTCCGGCAGTTACCAGCCCGCCTTGTGTGTCCTTTGCGCTTTTGGTGATGATATTTACTATACCGTTAACTGCATTAGCACCCCAAAGCGTGCCTCCTGGTCCACGTATGACCTCAATGCGTGCAATATCCTCAAGAGGGTAATCCACGGCATCCCAATACACACCGGCAACAATCGGGTTATAAACGCTTCGACCATCAACGAGAACAAGCATTCGTCTGTCGAGTTCGTCGCTTAAGCCCCGTATGCCAACCGACCATCTGTGTGCGCTGATGCGTTCAACCTCAACCCCGGGCGCCAGGCGAAGAGCCTCAACAATGCTGGTAACGCCTGATCTCTTTATGTCTTGTGAGGTGATGACATAGATCGCTGCAGGAGTGTCAAACCATTTTTCAGGCTTTTTAGCTACGGTTGTAACATGCATATTCATAAGCTCTTCAATACTCATCTCAATGAGCGGCGACGGCGCTGCTGCAATCTTGGTTTGTTCTTCTGCTGCGTTAACAGGCGTTCCAGACCATAAGAGCAAAGCGATCAATGCTGAACCCAAGATAAAGATATATTGATGATGGGAAATACTCTCCGGCATATGTGCTTTTTTAAAAAGCCCTGACGCTCTATTCATAATGCACCTCTCTTTTTCCCATGTGTTTCTTGCTGCATACCTCTACTAATCGGCTTTTTTCAGGATTAATTAATAATTAGAATTAATTAATAATAAAGCGAGTAGCAAAGAGCCAAGATTAATAGTCGTGAGCCGTGAATCGTAAATAGTGAATAGTGAAAAAAGCGAAAGTCAAGATTAAGGATTATGAATTATGGTTAAAGGTTTAAGGTATAAGGTTCAAGGTTCAAAGATCAAAAAAGGTACAGAGGAGCTAATGTGCAAGGTGTTTTATTGGTTGAATTTGTCTCATTGGTTCTATTGGTTAAAGGCTCATCCAATCAAACTAATCAAACAAATAAAACCAATTGAACCATTCCTACGAATCACCAATCACGAATTTCGAATTCCGATTCACGAATCACGTTTTACGAATTACGAATAGAGAAAGCCCTATGATGCCGAGGAGTAGAAAGGCAAGGGCATATCCGTAAGCAGAACTGAACACGCCAAAGCAGGCAACAGTGACAGCCATGCCAAGATTGAATGCCCAGACAAACATGGCATTTGCCATGCCCTGCGCGGAAGGTACGGCTTCCATGGCTGCGGCATTAAGCGTAGGATATGCGTACCCATACCCTATGCCAAAAATGATTGAACATAAAACCAAACTCATCAAGCCTGCGATGGAGTGTATCATGAATGGCAGGAATACAAACATTGCTGCGGCAATGACCCATGCAGACCTTTTTCCTATTAGACCAATGCCCTTATAAAAAAGAGCCCATACGAGAATGGCTCCTAAAACAAACGATACGAAAAACGGGGTAGAGTTGGTAATGCCTATTCCCATAAGATATGGCGGAAGAAATACGACAGTTGCTCCAAATACACTACCCACAATAAACGAGCCAAACAAAAAAGGCGATATCGGTTTTATGTTGGCCTTTAGCGGGCTGCGTGCATGACTGGATAGCGGAAGAAAAAGACCTGCGATGGCTGCTATAAAACCAAAGATACATGCGCTCATGAAATAAGCACAAAAGCCTGCATGGGCTATAAGATATTCTCCGAGCCCAGGGCCTATTGCATGGGTGGTGATATTTGCCACAGTAAGGATGCCTAAAAATCTGTTTCGGTCAGGGCCATGTTCGATATCAAACACCATTGCGCCTGATACTCCGAATGCAAAGGAAAAGCTCACGCCCTGAAGTATGCGCAAGCAATAGGCGGTAAACCCAAGAGAATCGATGCAGGTAAACATGAACGTAGCAATGCTCATGCCCAACGCACCTGCAATAAACAGATATTTTTTTGCGATTTTTTCAGATGCAATGCCAACCAGCGGCAGGCTGACTATCACTGCAAGATTGAATATCCCCATGATAGTGCCTATGTCAGCAGGCGTACCTTTTAAATGAATTATGAATTTGGGCAGCAATATAAGCTCGCTAAAATTCAGGAAAAAGAAAAAATTTGCAAAAATCAGGCTGGCAATGTTTTGCCTCTTTCTATGCACATACCATCCTATCTGCAAGACTTCTTAAACTGGATAGAGATTCATCATTTTTTGGGCCTGTTCCACGCCATATATGAAATGCTTCTATTCCTATGCTTTTGGGAACCTCATAATCATAAGAGATATGATCACCCACATGTATAAGCCCGCCATCTGTCATACATCGAAGCTTTGAAAATGCTCTCGCCTCTGCCTTTACCATGTCCCAGTCGTCAGGAAGAGAGATTATATCATCAAAGAATTTGCTCAAATCTGATTCGCGCACTTCTCTGTCAAGAAATGGTCTGCTTGCATTGGAAAAAATAATGAGCCTGAAGCCTTTTTTCTTCAGAATGTCTATCGCAGGCAGCACATCATCAAAAAGACCGATCTTATGCGTAAAACCTGAGATCAAGCCGTCAACATCAATGTCATTTATGCCAAACTGTTCCAGCCAGTAGCCGAGCTGATACCACTTTATTGATGCATCGCCCTCTGCCGTGTATGCCTCAGCACAGAGCTTTTGCGCATCTTTGAGGCAAATCCCTTTTCTCTGAGCAACTATGGCGGGAATCCCTTCATTCCAGACACCATCAGCAAAATCGTGCTGGGTAAGGGTGCCGTCAAGGTCGAATGATACAGTTACCCTTTTTTCCATATTTCTATGCGGTTTTTACCTTTTGCCTTGGCCTTGTACAGAGCATGATCCGCCATCCTGATGAGGTCTTGCGCATCACCCGATCCATCTTCAATCGTTGCTGTACCGATGCTTACCGTGATGTTCACCTTAATACCTTTTTTTTCTATGGGGATTGGGGCAGCGGAAATTGCATCCTTTATTCTCTTTCCCGCAAGGTATGCGTGCTGGCTGTCGGTTTTTGGCAGAATGACTGCAAACTCTTCTCCTCCGTATCTTGCCACTATATCAATATTTCTCACGTTCTCTGCTAACAGACGGGCCAGGTTCTTCAAAACCACATCGCCGTTCTGATGACCGAATGAATCATTCACTTCCTTAAAATCATCTATATCGAGCATGAGGAGCGAGAGGTGGTCTTCTTTATACCTTTTGACCCTGTTTGCCTCCTGACTTAAGCGATCCTGGAAATATCTGTGATTATAGATCCCGGTAAGACCATCCGTGATAGAGAGAAGGCTTAATGTGGCGTTAAGCTCTTTCAGTTTCTCTGTGGCATTGTGGAGCTCAACAGCTCTGACTTCCAGATCATTCTTCATTCTTGTTATCTTATCCAGTGTTTTTTGCAGCTCGATGTTCTTTGAAACCAGCGCCTCTTCCAGCGCCTTTTTTTCCGTGATGTCCACAAACGCCATAAGTGCGCCTACCTTATGCCCTTTACGGGTAATAAGCCGGGTGCTGTGTTCGATCACAATATCCTTTTTGTCTTTTGAGATAACCTTACACTGCTTCCCGCGGATCTCTGCGCCAGAAGTATAGAGCTTCTCAAAATCTTTTATGAGCTGCTTCTCCTCGGATGACTTGATAAATTTGGTAAAGAAAGAGCCTATTATCTCTTCCCTGGGAAACCCTATAAGCTCACTTACAAACCGGTTGCAGTCTTTTATATGGCCTTTGTGGGTCAGATATAAAATGCCCACAGGCGATGTATCGAAAAGCTCTAAAAATCTTTTTTCCGTGTTTCTTAAGCTTGCTTTAAGCCTCTCCTGCTCTGTAAGATCAATGAGTCTTACCAAAAACAAATCTTTCTTTTGCCTGTTATGCCAATTCCCTTCCATGCGTGCATAAGTGAGCGCGCCGGTCTTTGTCCGTAAAACAACATCCAATTTCCGAATTTCGAATTCAGATATTTTAGAGTTCTTCATCCATGCAGAAATAAATTCTGCCCTGTGCGCCTTTGATACAAACGACAAAAAAGGCTTTCCTAAAACTTCTTTTGCCTTATATCCCAAAAGCTCGGCAAAATGCGGGCTGCTGTAGACTATTACCCCATCGCGCATGATAATGCAGATGCCTGTGCTGTTTTCTGCCAGAGAGCTTACTATACCAGGGGTTAACCTAAATGCTTTCATCTCTTCAGGCTCAGAAAGGAAGATCGCCTCGCTATCATCAGAAATGACAGAGACTGCCTGAAACGCTAAGGTTCCTTTTTCTTTTTTAGGAAGAGAAATTTTGTCTGTTCCATTGTCAAGTACGGCAGAAATCTTTGCCGGATTTCTCTTTATAAAATCTAGTATCTTTTCTTCCTTGACACCCAGCCTTACTGTCAAGGCTTTGCTGACATGGGTACACACTCTCCCTTTAAAGATAAGAACGTAGGGAGACAGGGAATCTTGTGCGATATTTATACCAATCTCCATTTCTTGCGCTTATCTACGACAATCTCGCCGGAGTTTTTCATATCAAGGAGAGCCCTCTCTATCTCTGGTATCGCAAACTCCACATCCATGGAATATTCGAGGATTCGTATGATCTCCTCAATAGTGGCTCCACCTGTGACCCGCAAAACTTTTTCCACAAATGCCAGAAGATCTTCATGCGTGGACCACGGGAAAAATATCCAGCGCCATTCTTCCAGCACCATGGGGCAATAGCTTGGAGTGTATTTGCTGTCAGCCTTCCTTGCAAGAATTGCAACCTTGAGATTGCCCACCCTTGGAGTAAGATATTTTTCCACACCGATCATGGTGTCGCCCACATCGCATACATCATCAACCACAAGCACCTTTTTGTTTTTAAGATTAATATCCGGAAGCGGATACACTAAATGAGAATTATCGGTGAAACCCTTGCTCTCATCCCAGTGCCCCATCTGTATGGTGCAGAGATAT
This sequence comes from Deltaproteobacteria bacterium, assembly GCA_020053185.1. Lineage (GTDB taxonomy): Bacteria > Desulfobacterota > Desulfomonilia > UBA1062 > UBA1062 > JAGVNP01. The sequence continues at coordinate 6,478 of JAGVNP010000061.1, forward strand.
TTTTTCTGCAGATAATCTGCGAGTATCCTTCCTGGAACAAGTCCACCGCGCGAGATTCCTATGATCACATCCGGATCATACTTTGCATGAACAATGGATTCAGACATCTGCCAGATAAGATCTTCTGCATCTTCCCACGAGAGCCTAATGGCCTCAGGAAACTTTGACTTCATTTTGTCCAGATCTGATTGATTCCATGACATATGCATCTCCTTATTTCTTCATGATGTCAGCCTAATTATATCAGCCTTTGATGCTTTAAGTATAACGCAGTTGAGCCCAAGGTGCAAGTTTCAAGGCGTGAGATCTAAACCGTAAGGAGTAAGGAGTAAATAGTGACGAGCGGGGGTCTGGTTTGATTGGTTTTATTTGTTTGATTAGTTTAACTGTATGAGCGTTTAACCAATAGAACCAATAAGACCAATTAAACCGAACCCTTTATTTGTCACTTCTTACTGCTTAATCCCAGCCACCACCCTGAATTGCGGGGATTTTATTTTTCCTTCCAATATAAACTTCGTTTTTCCGCTGCTGGAATTGCTGGCTCCGCCAAGCGTTTGAGCAATATTCTCGGGTAGCTTCATCTCTCCATTAAAATTCAACTCAGAAGATGAAGTCTTCTCCTTAAGCTTTATTGTGCCGTTCATGTTGCCTGATGTGTTAGTGCCCTGAAAGACCAATTTTTCTAAGTTGAGAAGACCTTCTTTCATATTGGCATCAAGCTTAAGCGAAGAAAATGCAATTTCTATAAAAGGAAGTTCCTTTGCAAAAGCAGGGATTGTCCCTTGCCTGAATTCCAGATGTGCCTCTCCGCTGGCCTTGTATGGTTTCTGTGCCGGAGCGCGAAACACTATCTTTCCTGTAATATGGCCCTGGAAAGAACCTCTTTCCTGCGGAAATATCTTCTGAAGAATGGTGATATCCATATTATCCATGCTAGCCTTTGCTTTCATCTTCCCGATGCCCAAAAACGGCTTTTCAAAAAAACCTTTTGCGCTGCCTTCCTGTGTCGCTATATGTATTGTAAGTCCTGCTCTCCCAATAAAAAGGGATAAAAACCTGGGCCGTATGATCATCTCTTTGCATACCAGCTCTTTGTCAATCTTAAGACCTTCTATGCAAAAGCCAAAAGGGAAAGCAGGTTTTATGTTTTCTATGGCAACTTCTTTTTTTATGCGCTTAGCAAGGCTATGCTCTATCTTGGGAACAAAAACAGAATAAGGGAATTTAAGGTATGCAAAAACTGAAAAACAAACAAGGATATAAATTATGAATCCGGACTTGATCCAAAAAGAATATCCGTTTGCCTTATCATCCATATGTTGAAACCTGGAGCGTGATATCGAGAGTTTTTTCTGTGACTATGCGCCGCAGGTACAGTCGTCTCACCATAAGAGGCTGCGGCGAAGAATCTATGTACTCCAGAACCTGCACGAGATCTTCAAGCCCAATCCCCTTTATCCTCACCTCTATTATTTCCTGACCTGACGCAGACGAGTTTCCGAGTGGCTTCATGTACTCAATGCGCTTCTTGACGCCTGTATCGGATGCCAGCCTTTCAATGA
>JAGVNP010000016.1 GCA_020053185.1 Deltaproteobacteria bacterium
TATTAACTGCGTTGATGCCGCATCCGCCTACACCGATTATTCTGACCCTTTCAGTAACATGATCAACCTTTTTCAAGGCAGGTAATTTATTAAAAGAACTGGGCATGACCGAAGAGAAGAATCTGTATGCGCAGAATCTCTTTTTTCTGATCAAATTTATCCGGATCACTATTACTCGTTCCCCCTAAGATCCAATGAGTTAAAATTTCTCAGGCTACTGTTTTATTTTTAGAATGCAACTTCAACCCCCGATAAAGGGCTAATGCGGCAGAATGAAACCGGCTAGAGGCAAAAAAAGTTTTTTTCTTCTTGTCCCCATAGTCGTAGTATTGGGTTATCACCCTTTCCTCAAGCACCCCCTTTAAAGGACGACCGTCAGCCCATTGAAGTTCGCCTATTTTCTTTACCGCATCATCTTTCTGCAGGAAAAAATCAGTGCAAAACCTCCTCACGTCTGCAGATTCAAAGCCACCAGCAATCAGGAAGATGGTTTCAAGTTGATCGCGGTATAAAATATTTCCTCTGGACTCCTGAAGCATCTCATCCAGTATGGCATCTTTTGTAAAATTCGTCGGAGCAAAGGGATCCCTGCAATACAGATCATCGTTCATCAGCAGTCTACTAAAGCACGTAGTAATGTACAGAAGCTCTCTGTAGGAACATGGGGCCTCCTGTTTCAGAATATCAGACAGAAATATCTGAAGAAGATGATTGTTCTCATAACTATCTTGAAAACCCCATGTAATCGGATGTTTTAACCCCTCATCCTCATAATATGTTAGATGTACTAAAGAAATTCTTTCCCATCCCCAATCATAATTGGGATTATATTTTGTATAATGATCTTCAATCAGCCTGCATAAATCCGGACGGTCTTTTGCTTCAAACCAAATGCTCTTGATCGCGTTTATGGCATCAAGATCGTAATCCAGAAAACCAGTCTTTAGGGCATCTGGTTCCGGATGCCTTGTCGGGTACAGACCGTCAATCTTCCCTAAAAGAGGCACTGTTGCCCCGCACTGAAAGGCTTTTGTTAAAAAATTTCTTCTGTTCATTTTTTCCATATATGATCCACCTCATTAAAATCTTTCAGACTGCTGTTTTGTTTTTCGAATGTAACATTAACCCCCGGTAAAGGGCTAATGCTGCCTCATGATACCGTCTAATGGCAAATGGACATTTTTTCTTGCGACTGTAGTCATATTCTCGGGTTATTATCCTTTCCTCAAGCATCTCCCTGAGGGGAAGGCCATCAACCCACTGAAGTTCGTCTATTTTCTTTATTACATCATCTTCCTGCAGGAAAAAGTTGGTACAAAATCTCCTCGCATCGACAGAGTCAAAGCCACCAGCAATCTGGAAGATGGTTTCAAGCTGATCGCGGTAGAAAATATTCCCCCTGGATTCCTGGAGCATTTCATCCAGTATGGCACCTCTTGTAAAATTTGCTTGGGCAAAAGGATCTCTACAAAAGCGAGATGCTCTGGAAAATAGAAGATTGAAACACGTGACAGCATATAAAATATCTCTATATGAAGACGGGGTTTCTTGCTTGAGAATATCAGGCAAGGATAACTGAGAAAAGGGTTCCTCCCAAGTATATCGTGCCGCCCATGTTATCAAATCCTTTGTTCCAACATACTCATAATATATTACGTTTCCTAAAACAATCTCTTCCCACGGAACATTCGAACCACCATTTTCTTTATAACGATCTTCGATCAGTTTGCATAGATCGGGCCGATCGGCAGGTTTAAAATACACGACCTTAATCGCGTCTATGGCATCCAGATCGTAATCCAGAAAACCGGGCCTGATGATGTCTGGTTCTGTATGTTTTGTTGGAAACACATCATCAATCTTCCCTAAAAGAGGCACTGTTGCCCCGCACTGAAATGCTTTTGTTAGAAAGCTTCTTCTGTTCATGTCCATAAAAGATTCCTCCTTTTAGCTTGATGAGAACAATCATAATGATGTAGTATTCCATATTGCGGAACGTTTTAATTTTTTAAGGAGGTGTCTTATGCCCGAAAAAATTGACCTTTACCGGAGCTACGGGCAAAAGCTCATCAGTCTTTTCGCCAGGCTTTTGTTTTCAGGCGACAGCCGCTCCCTGACAGATCTTTCAAATATGCTCAACTGCTCAAAGCAGACCGTGCTGAGGCTCATAAACGATATCAGGATGTCATACGGGGTGGATATCGAGGAAACCACGCAGGGCAACAGGAAGTATTACCGGATAAAAACTACAGGAAAGACAGTACCCGTTATCCCGCTTACAGAAGAAGAGGTAAACACCCTCTATATGTGCCGTGCATTTGCCGAGCACCTTTTGGGAAAGGAGACATTCAAGGAATCCACCCAGGCACTTGAAAAGACCCTGGCACTTCAGCCGCAGCGAAAAGCCATGCCATACCACCACTTTGCATCCTTTACGCCAGGCACCATCGACTACACCCCCTACGAGGCTAGCATCAGCAGGCTGCTCAAGGCAATGAGTGAAAAGAAGATCTGCAGGGTAGAGTACAAAGCCATAATGGAAGAAAAAACCAAAAGCTTGTACATAATGCCGCTGAAAATATTTTCCCATAACGACACAATCTACTTAAGCGCCAGGCTCGCAGGCAAGCCAGGGGAAAAGAACAAAAAAGCTGACTTTGACCCGCTTCTTGCAATACACAGAATGAAAAATGTCGAGATAACGGAAAGGACCTTTGAGTTTCCTAAGGACTATGACTTTGGGAAGATCTTCAATGAGAAATTCGGCATTATCAAGGAAGGATCATTCAGGGTTGAGGCAGAGTTCACTGGTTACTCGGCCAGGTATGTGGCCGAGCGCACATGGAGTCCGGACCAGAAGATTATAAAAAAAGGAAAAGACAGGATCAGTCTGCAATTTACCGCAGCCTCCAGTCCGGAGCTCATATCTTGGCTGCTTGCGTTTGGGACAGAGGGAAAA
>JAGVNP010000079.1 GCA_020053185.1 Deltaproteobacteria bacterium
GTTCAAGCTATAAAGACCTTCCAATGCTGGGCATAAGGCATCTGTGTCTGATGCACCAAACAAATGCGATTGACCAGGAACTGAAGGGGCTTAAAGAAGTTTTGAAAATTACAGAGATTATGGGCATGCATACTGCAGATCCGATATCTGGAGAATTTTCTATTGGAGTGCATGGCATTTTGTTTGAACACGGAGTTCCTCTGTATCCTGTACGCGAAGCAGCACTGGCAGGAAATATTGTTGATCTGCTTTCAAAAATACTCTGCGTAGGCAATGATGTAAGAGAATTTGGCCATGTGTTAACCCCGTCACTTCTTATCGATGCAATGGATATAAGTGCAAAATAAGGTTGTACAATGAAAAAACGATGGTCGATAACGATCACATCGGAAGATGAAAAAGGTTCAAAAAACATCAAGATACCTCCTGCCGGAGTTATTTTTATCGTATCTTTTATTGTTGTCCTGATTGCTATTTTTGCGATTGAAACTCTCGTCTTGTTAAGTTTCAGAGATGACCTATCAACAGTTGCTGTACTCAAAATTAAAGAACACGACCGCAAACATCAGCTCTCTGTTCTTGAAAAGAAGGTAGAAAATCTTGATAGGGAACTGGGATTGTTACGAGATTTCAATAGCCGCTTGAGCGATATAATAAGCGGCGGGACCGGGAGTTCGGGGGTTGATAAAGACAAGGACAACGATGCAAGCACAAATGATCTGAAATCAGAAATTGCCACAGAAAATTTCCTCGCAAGAACCCTTCATTCCCGCATACGGGATATCTCAGATATAATCTACGGGGAAAAGGAAGTTTCAAAAGATCTTCTCGCCCAACTTGAGCGTAAGCGTTCCATTATCGCCCATACCCCTTCAAGATGGCCTGTTAAAGGGTGGCTTTCCTGTCCATTTGGTACCCGCAGGTCTCCATTTACAGGAAGAAGGACATTTCATAGAGGTGTAGATATCTCAGCAAAAAAAGGAACACCCGTGTATGCTACGGCTGATGGTATCGTGACCTCATACGGACGTCAGGGAAGAATCGGAAATCTTCTTGTGATCAATCACGGATATGGGATAGTTACCCGCTATGGGCATTTATCGAAAAACCAGGCAAAACCGGGACAATATGTACATAAGGGAGATGTTGTTGCTTTTGTGGGGAACACCGGCCGTTCTACAGGTCCGCATCTTCACTATGAAGTTCTTCTAAATGGCATACATGTGAACCCGAGAAGATACATGTTGAAATAAGATTCTCAATATTCTATCTACAAAAGCCAGTTACTAAACTAAGGTAGGATTTATATGTTTGGCGTAATAACAAAGATAGTTGGCACTAAAAACGACAGGGAGTTGAAGCGATTAAAACCCGTTGTTGTTGAGGTAAATGAACTGGCTGGTAAATTCAAGGCTATGGATGATGCCGGCCTGAAAGCAATGACCCCTCAATTAAAAGAAAGAGTTAACAACGGTGCAAGTCTTAATAGTATTCTTCCTGAAGCTTTTGCTCTTGCGCGGGAGGTTTCCCAAAGAACATTAGGGATGTGGCCATTCGATGTTCAGGTAATGGGTGGCATTATCCTGCATGAAGGCAAGATCGCGGAAATGAAAACCGGAGAAGGAAAGACCCTTGTTGCTACAATGCCGGTTTATCTCAATGCCCTTTCAGGAAACGGTGTTCATCTCGTGACAGTCAATGATTATCTTGCCAAGCGTGATGCCGAGTGGATGGGTGCGATATATAAATTCCTGGGCTTAAGCGTGGGCGTGATTGTTCACGGCCTTGATGACAGGGCAAGAAGAGAATCTTACAACTCGGATATTACGTACGGAACAAACAATGAATTTGGGTTTGACTATTTACGGGATAATATGAAATTTTCCATCAATGACTATGTTCAGCGCGACCTCAACTATGCCATAGTTGATGAGGTAGACTCCATACTTATTGATGAGGCAAGGACACCACTTATCATATCCGGACCCTCAGAAGAATCCACCACCATGTACTATGATGCAAACAAAGCCATGGTGTCCCTTTTAAAAAGGAGTGAGAGCGACAAATTATACACCAGAGATGAAAAGGCAAATACTGTTGTTCTTAGTGACGAGGGGATCGAAGTTATCCAGGAGATTTTGGGGAAAGAAAATCTTTACGATCCTTCAGAGTTCGGGCTAGTTCATCATCTCAATCAGGCGCTACGGGCACACAAACTTTTTTCTCGGGATGTGGATTATGTGGTCAAGGATGGCGAGGTCCTAATCGTTGATGAATTTACCGGCAGGCTCATGCCTGGAAGGCGCTATTCAGAAGGCTTGCATCAGGCTCTGGAGGCAAAAGAAGGCCTTAAGGTTGCAAATGAAAATCAGACATTAGCCACCATCACGTTCCAGAATTATTTCCGCATGTATGATAAACTTGCAGGCATGACAGGTACTGCTGAAACAGAGGCAGTGGAATTCAAGAAGATCTATAACCTTGATATCGTGACAGTGCCTACTCACATGACCATGATCAGGAAAGACAACTCTGATGTCATTTACAAAACCCAGAAGGAAAAATATAAGGCTATAGTCAAACAGATTGAAGACTGTCATGAAAAAGGCCAGCCAGTTCTTGCCGGTACGATCTCAATAGAAAACTCTGAAAAACTCTCCACTATGCTTAAACGAAAAGGCGTCCCGCACCATGTGTTGAATGCAAAGCATCATGAAAAAGAAGCTGAGATTGTTGCCCAGGCAGGGAGAAGGGGAGGGGTGACTATTGCAACCAATATGGCAGGCCGTGGCACAGACATTATACTTGGCGGTAATCCTGTTTTTCTTGCAAAACAGAGGGCTGCTGCAGAAGGTAGTGATTATCAGGAAGTATTGAAAGAGTATAAAGCCAAGCAGGAATCCGAGCACAACGAAGTAGTTGCAGCAGGCGGGCTTTTTATTCTTGGCACAGAACGTCACGAAAGCAGGCGGATCGATAATCAGCTCCGAGGAAGATCAGGCAGACAGGGTGATCCTGGTGCATCAAGATTTTTCCTTTCGCTGGAAGATGATCTTATGAGGATCTTCGGTTCTGAGCGAATATCCACTATAATGGACAAGCTCGGGGTGCCTGATGATGAGCCCATAGAGCACAAACTGATATCCCGAAGTATCGAAGGTGCGCAAAAAAAAGTAGAGGCGAGAAATTTTGAGATTCGAAAACACCTCCTCGAGTATGACGATGTGATGAATAAGCAGCGCGAGGTGATCTATACTGAAAGGCGAAGGGTTCTTTCCGAAACCAACCTGCGGGAATTTATCGAAGATATGACTGAAGAGATTGTAGCAAGGCTGGTGGACGAGTATATACCTGTAAAGGCTCCGATTGCAGAATGGGATATGGAGGGGCTAAATCTTGGCCTGAAAAACCAGTTTGCCCTGGATTTTCACTATGACCCGCAAACAGGAGCAACTAAAGATCAATTAAAAGATAATGTCATGCAACAGATAAAAGACCTATATGATGCGCGGGAGAAAGAATTTACCCCTGATGTGATGCGCATGGTGGAGCGCCATATGCTCCTCATGACTCTTGACACCCTTTGGAAAGATCATCTTCTTTCAATGGATCATTTGAAAGAAGGAATCGGTCTCAGAGGATATGGGCAAAAAAATCCGTTGCGGGAATATCAGAAAGAAGGTTTTGATATATTCTTGAATATGATAGCTCGAATGAAAGAACTTTCTGTGGAAAGAGTATTTAAAGTTCAGCTCAAGCGCGAAGAGGATGCAGAGCAACTTACGCGAATACAGAGAAAACAGAAAATGGAGCTTGGACGTGGAGAATCCACAGGCACTGCTCCGGTGAAAAGGCAAGGGGAGAAAGTTGGAAGAAATGATCCATGTACATGCGGATCAGGAAAAAAATATAAACACTGTTGTGGAAGGGAAGCATGATACCGGACGGATTTAGCTTTTCTGCTGTAAATGCTGATATAAAAGGTATTGGCGCTAAAAAAGAGGATCTGGGACTTATCTACTGTGAATATCCTGCATGTGTCGCAGGTGTATTTACGAAAAACCTGGTAAAGGCTGCTCCTGTGGTTATTGGCCAGAAAATAGTAAAGAAAGGTTTTGTAAGAGCCATTATAGCCAATTCAGGCAATGCAAACGCATGTACTGGCGCGAAGGGCATAAAAGATGCCTATGAAATCATGGAACACACAGCAAATCGACTGGGTATTCGCAGGGATGATGTTATTCCGCTGTCTACAGGTGTGATAGGGGTAAGAATTCCCGTAGAAAAGATCATCAGAAAGATTGATTTGCTTGCTGCCGGGCTTAAGCAGGATGCATCGCTATTTTCACGTGCAATCATGACCACTGATACCTATCCAAAAGTGTGTGCACTGAACGCAGGAAAAGCAAAGGTGCTTGGTATTGCAAAAGGCTCTGGAATGATTGCGCCTGATATGGCAACAACGTTAGCTGTAGTGCTTACCGATGCGCGTATAGACCGGCAAGTGCTTAATAATATTACCAAAAATGCCATTAAAGCATCCTTTAATGCAATCACAGTTGATGGCGATACATCGACTAATGACACGCTTCTTGTGTTGACATCAAATAGAGTTACGGCTGATGCAAAAAAGGTTGAGCAGGCTATAACTGAGGTCATACATGAGCTTGCCATGATGATCGTGAAGGATGGCGAAGGTGCGACCAAGGTGGCCCGTATTAGTGTCAAGGGTGCAAAAAAAGATAGCGATGCGAAAAAGATTGCCATGTGCGTGGCAAATTCGCCGCTTGTAAAAACCGCTTTATTTGGATCTGATCCTAATTGGGGTAGGATCATGGGAGCAATCGGACGTAGCGGGGTTACAATAAATCCAGATATTATTTCCATTTCAATCGGCTCACTTCCTGTTGTGAAGAACGGAACAGAGGCAAAAGAATTTGATGAAAAAAAACTTCATGACATTTTGCGCACTGATCTGCCAGAAGAGATTCAAATTTTAATAACTGTTGGTAAAGGGACCGGATCATTTACTGCATGGACAACAGATCTCTCATATAAATATATAGAGATAAATTCCTCATATCGCACCTAATAGAAATACTAAGCCCTGGTTCATGAAATTGTGCAGCAGGCCTCTCAGGGCAAAAATTTTCTAGGCCTTCCTCTTTTCACTCATCCAACCAATAGGACCAGCCATACAACCAAAGCTTAAGTCCGATAATATATGTTATGTTAAATAAGATATGGGGCACTAATACACTAAAGCCACAAACGTTCCGGCTCGCCTATTTGGGAGGGTTAGAGGTGTAACTGGGTTTTCACGACAAATAAAACTATAAAGGCCTGGCGTCTAGAATTCAACAGTGAGCTTCTCAGGAGCAAAATTTTTGAAGGCTTAAATTGATCCTGATAGGGATTTGGTGA
>JAGVNP010000189.1 GCA_020053185.1 Deltaproteobacteria bacterium
AAAACAACACTGGGATGAATTTAGTCTTACCCATCAGGTAAAGGAATGTGATGACTGCCATGAACTCTATGTCACTTGCGCAAATGGGGAATAAACAGGAAATCTGATATGAAAAACCTTCGTGTTATTTTGATAATACTTATTCTAAATATTCTCTTCGCTTCACAAGGTCATGCCCTGCCTCCGAAGATAAAAGTATCAGTAAGCATCTTACCACAAGCCTATTTTGTAGAGCGCATCGGGGGCCAGTATGTTGAAACGTATGTGCTTGTAGGCCCGGGCCAGTCTCCTCACAGCTATGAGCCTACTCCCAAACAGCTTGCACAACTTGCCAAGTCCCAGATTTACTTTCGGGTTGGTACTCCGTTTGAAAACACACTTATACCTAAAATCTCAAACATTTTTAAGGATCTTGTGATTGTCGATACCCGAAAGGGGATCAATCTCCGCTACTTTTCCGAGGCAGAAATGGATTTTGAAGAGCATGAAGATCACATTTCACATGCTTCCCAAAAATCACCGGATCCTCATACATGGCTTGATCCAAAGCTGGTGAAAATTCAGGCAGATACTATCTGTCTAGCTCTCTCGCAGATTTCACCTTTACATAAATCTGATTTTGAAAGGAATTGTGCAACATTTAAAAATGATCTTGATAAATTAGACACAGAAATCACTATCGCACTCACCCCATTAAAAGGACAAACCCTGTATGTATTCCATCCTGCCTTTGGCTATTTCTGTGATTCATATGGGCTCAAACAGGTTGCAGTCGAGATAGAGGGAAAAGAACCAAGTGCGCATCAGATTACTACACTGATAAACAATGCCAAGAAGGACAAGGCAAGAGTGATCTTTGTGCAGAAACAGTTTCCTAAAAAAACTGCAGAAACCATTGCTGATGCAATCGGAGGAACAGTAGTCCCGCTAGATCCACTCTCGCGTGATTATATAAATAATTTAAGATTTATGGCAGAAACCATTAAGAAAGTATCAATAAAAAATTGAACGGAATTTATATGACTGAAAAATCGGTTATTGTATTTGAGCATGTATCGTTTTCCTATTTTAATCTCCCTGTGCTTGAAGACATTAATCTTGCAGTTAAGGAAAAAGATTTTATCTGCATTGTAGGTCCGAATGCAGGAGGAAAAACCACATTACTGAAACTCATATTAGGACTTCTTAAACCAACAAAAGGATCAGTAAAGGTTTTTGGAGAACCACCTGAAAAAACCCGCTCACGCATCGGCTATATGCCACAACATATCTCTTTTGATCCCCTCTTCCCTGTAAGCGCATTCGATGTGGTACTTATGGGCAGATTGAATCCCAATCGAGGTTTTGGCTTTTATACACACACTGACAGAGATGCCGCGGCAAATGCCCTGAAAAGCATGGAAATGTATGAGGTGCGACACCAGATGTTTTTCTCGCTCTCCGGTGGTCAGCGCCAGCGGGTACTTATTGCGCGGGCCCTTGTTTCAGATCCGGAAATTCTCCTTCTTGATGAGCCCACCTCGCATGTTGATATCGCAGCAGGGACTGAACTGTATGATATCTTAGGCCAGTTGAACAAAAAAATTACCATTGTCCTTGTAACCCACGATATTGGTTTTGTCTCGCGGTATGTGAAGAGCGTTGTGTGCGTAAACCGTCGTGTCGTGGTTCATCCCACAAACGAAATTACCGGCGAGATGATAAACGATATCTATGGGTGTGATGTGCACATGGTACGGCATGACCATGTGACAGGGAAGGAACCAGTATAGTGGAAGACTTTTTTATTGATCTTTTTCAGCAGAGATTTCTTCAATACGCAATACTAACAGGCATACTCGCAAGTATTGCATGCGGTATTGTCGGAAGCTATGTGGTTACCAGACGAATCTCATATATAGCCGGAAGTATTGCGCATAGCGTTTTAGGAGGAATGGGCGCTGCCCGTTATTTTCAAGTTGTATACGGATGGCAGTGGCTTCATCCTCTTCATGGCGCAATTGTTGCAGCCATTGCAGCAGCAATTATCATTGGCCTGGTGAGCCTTAAAACGAGACAGCGCGAAGATACCGTGATCGGAGCAGTATGGGCTATCGGAATGGCAATAGGAATACTGTTTATCGCTAAAACCCCAGGATATAACGAAGATCTTATGGGATATTTATTTGGCAATATTCTCATGGTCTCGCCTGGCGATTTATGGCTCATTGCAGGACTCGACATATTGGTAATTGCCATTGGTCTGCTTTTTTATCACCAGCTTCTTGCAGTATGTTTTGACGAGGAATTTGCAAGGCTACGCGGCATCAGAGTCGAGTTCTACTACCTTTTACTCCTTTGCCTTACTGCATTCACAGTGGTTTTGCTCGTCACGATTGTGGGGATTGTTATGGTTATTGCCCTGCTTACGCTACCTGCTGCCATTGCAAGCTATTTTGCAAAACGACTCTGGCAGATGATGATCATCGCTATGGCATTCACTGTATGTTTTACATTTAGCGGAATAGCTATCAGCTATGGACCAGATCTTCCTGTCGGAGCTACCACCATTCTTCTTGCCGGAACAGTCTATATTGCCATAAGCATTGGCAAACAGTTTTTTAGCCCCCATTCCTAATCATTTTCCATGATTCTCCATTGACAGAATAAAATCCTCAAGTATAAGTTTTTATCATACAATTTTTTTATTTGATTTAAAGGGAGGGCGTAATGAATATCTCTGAACTCGGCGAAAATGAAGTCAACCAATACGGCGAACATGTTGTTCTTATCTATGAAGACAAAGAGATCACGAATGTGCAGATGGGCAAATGTGCTAAAAAGCTTGGGAATGCCCTCAAAAAGCTCGGAGTAAAAAGAGGTGATAGAGTTATTATCCAGATGCCCAACTGTCCTGAAGTGTTGCAGTGTTTTCAGGCAGTGTGGAGGATCGGCGCTGTTGTAGTACCTATAAACTTCCTTGTCGGAGAAGAAGAGACCACCTATATATATGAGGATTCCGGCGCAAAAGTAATTATCAGCAGTCTGGACTTTCTTCCCAAAGTAGAGGCTGGCAGGCTAAAGGTTTCTGCGATCGAACATGTAATCCTAATCAATAAGGAAGTGCCGCCAAACTGCCTCTCATATTGGAAGCTCGTTAATGAGAATTCTGATGAGCTTGAGATCGAAAAGACCGAAGATAATGACCTCGCAGCTCTGATCTATACTGCAGGCACAACCGGACGGCCAAAAGGTGTTATGCATACACACTTGAGCCTTCATTATAATGCCAAAATGCAAAAAGAATCGCTTGAGTCAATGAATTTTCCCTTAGGCCTAACAAGCGTAAGCATACTTCCGCTATGTCACTCGTACGGGATCGCTACCATGAACAGCGGCTCTCTTCTTGGTGCAGGAAAAGGGAAAACCATACTGCTCAATACATTCGATGTGGAAAAAATTTTTGAGGCCATTGATAAATATAAAGCAAATGTATTGGCAGCAGTACCTACCATGTATGTGTACATGCTCTTATACCCCAATCCTAAAAAGTATGATTTTAGTTCTATGAAATACTGGGTCTGCGGATCAGCACCCCTTTCTCTGGAGACATGGAAGAATTTCAAAGAAAAATTTGGATTTGAGATCATCGAGGGCTGGGGGCTTACCGAGGCAGGAGCAAACAACTCGGTAAATCCTTTTTCAGGCCTAAAAAAGGTCGGCTCAATTGGAAAACCCATGAAAGGAACTGATATCAGGATTGTCGACGATGATGACAATGAGGTTCCACAAGGCACAGAAGGTGAAATTGTAATACGAGGCCCTATGATCATGAAAGGATACTGGAACAAACCAGAGGAAACTGCCCGCATTCTCAAAGATGGCTGGCTTCATACAGGAGATGTCGGGTATGTGGATAGCGATGGCTATTTTTTCATCACAGACAGAAAAAAGGATCTTATTATCAAAGGCGGCGAAAATATCTCTCCCCGTGAAGTGGAGGAGGTAATCTTTTCACATCCCAAAGTTTCTGAAGCAGCAGCCATAGGGATAAAGGATGAGGTTTACGGAGAAGATATCAAGGCATTTGTAGTTTTAAAACCCGGCCAGACAGCTACTGAAAACGAGATCATCGAGTACTGCGTAGAGCGGCTCAAGCGATTCAAATCCCCAAAAACAGTACAGTTTATGACTGCATTGCCAAAAAGCCTTGTGGGAAAAGTGCTTAAGAGAGAGCTGAGAAAATTAGGGTAGCCCGTCATATAAGCAACTGGGCTATAAAACGATTTTTAAATATACCCCGACCTCTTTTGAAAAGAAGTCGGGGTTTTTTGATTTTTATTATGTCGGGAAACTTGTGGAATATTCTTTTTTAAAGGAATACCAATAGAATGCTCCGATAAAGATAAATCCTCCGACAATATTGCCAATTGTTACAGGAATTAGATTCCAGTATATGAATTGTCCCCAGGTAACATCAGCACCTAAAAATATACCAGCCGGTATAAAATACATATTGGCTACACAGTGCTCAAAGCCAGAAGCAACGAATGCCATGATCGGGAACCATATTCCGAAGAACTTACCAACCATATTTTTTGATGAAAGTGCAAGTAATATGGCAAGATTTACCAGAAGGTTACAACCTATACCCTTCATAAAGGCAGACCAAAGACCGGCATGTCCGACCGCCATATAGGGAAGCACTTTAGCTTCTGCAATTGTAATTGCATTTTGCCCAAAAGGTGTAAGTTCCAGTCCGCCACCTTTACAGAATGGGCCATAATACATAAGATATGCCCAAAAAAGAGAACCGATAAAGTTTCCGACATAAACCCAAAACCAGGCATTTAGCACCTTATTCCAAGTACTTTTCTTCTGAAAAACAGCCATCGGGATAAGCATTGTATCGCCGGTAAAAAGTGACATTCCGGTAATAACTATCGCGATCAAGCCTACAGGGAATACCGATCCCGCAATTAGCGATTTAAGCCCTGGAACTGTTGTTCCCGTGGAACAAACAGTGGCGAGCGCCGCTCCAACTGCGATAAGAAGCCCTGCCATAAATGCCCTGACCAGGTAGTTATCAGGGGTCAAATTCCCTTTATATTTCCCTGCATCTCCTGCCAATTGAATAATTTCTACTGGTTTGTTTGCCATAAATCATCCTTTCTAAAAGTTTAATATTTTTTAATATCTTTGGTGATATTTAACTGTAAAATTTATTTATCGTTTTATCACATTGAGGACATTTGTAATTAGGATCGCAGTGTTTTTCAAATTCCTTTCTGAAATATTTCAGGGTCGTAGTAATCGGCATAATCGGCGATTGCCCCAAGGCGCACAGCGAAGCCTTTTTCATCAGGGCCGCCTTTTCTAACATGAGATCGATGTCCTTAAGGCAAGCTTTCCGTTCCGCGAATTTTCTGGCCAATAGATGCAGGTGACTGGTACCGACCCTGCATGGAACGCACTGTCCGCAGGATTCATGCTCGAAAAAGCTTAAAATCTGAAGCAGAAAATCCACAGCACAGGTATTCTGATCGCACACAAGCACAACTCCGGAACCAAGCGTTACTCCATTTTTCCCTGGAGTATCTATATCCAGAGGAAGTTCCATAAGATCTTTACCAAGAACACCGCCTGCGCTTCCTCCTACCTGTGCAAATTTGAACGTGCTCCCCTTCTTCATGCCTTTGCCGTGCACATTTATGATCTCTTTAAGGGTCGCTCCCATAGGAAGCTCGATGAGACCAGTTTGTTTCAGCTTGCCAGAAAGGCAGTAAAGCTTGGTTCCTGTACACCCGGGAAGTCCTACGGATTTGTACCAGTCAGCGCCCTTCTCGATTATCATGGGAACACTCATGAGAGTTTCTACATTGTTCACGTTTGAAGGAAGCCCCATGAATCCGGCACCGCCAGGAAAAGGAGGCTTGTACCGGGGATATCCCCGCTGGCCTTCCATAGAATTGATAAGGGAAGTTTCCTCGCCACATACATAAGCGCCACCACCCTCTTTAATAAAGATATCG
>JAGVNP010000113.1 GCA_020053185.1 Deltaproteobacteria bacterium
ATGGGTGGTCACATAGGCAGTTAAAGGAAATCCGCAATCAAGGTACACCTTGTGAAAAAAACCTGTAGGAATAATTCTTGTAATCTCTCCGACAAAGGCGTTTCTGGCGCTCGTTGCTTGGGGATTACGTGAAAGAATAACATTTTCCGGACGAATGCATAGCAGCACTGCCTGGCCTGGCACAGCATCTCCAGCCACCTCGATCTCTTTGCCTGAAACCGCCACAAGGAACGTTCCGGCATTTTTCATGATTACCTTCCCGCTCAAGATCGTTTCTGTGCCCACAAATGAAGCAACAAACTCATCTGCAGGACAGTTCATTACCTCTGCAGGAAGACCCATTTGAATGATCTTCCCTTCGTTCATCACTGCGATCTGATCAGCCAGCCTCAGTGCTTCTATCTGATCGTGAGTTGCCATCACGGTGGTTGTATGCGTCTCATGGAGAATATCTTCCAGGTCTTTAATTAGGGATTCCCGTGTCGGAGGATCAAGGGATGAAAAAGGCTCATCAAGAAAGATGATATCTGGCTTTATAGCAAAAGAGCGTGCAAGGGATGTTCTTTGCGCCTCTCCTCCGGATAGTTTTCGTGCCGAGCGCTTAGCTAGATGGCTGATTCCAAATATTTCCAAAGAGTTATGAACCGCCTTTCTGATATCTGTCCTGCTCATCCCGCGCATCTTAAGGCCTGATGCAACATTATCAAAAACTGTTGAATCAAAAAGAAGCGGGTCCTGAAAAACCATGGCGATCTTTCTGCGATAGTTAAAAACAGTATGCCTTGATTCTATCTTCTGTTGCTTAAATATCAATTGGCCTTTTGATTGCTTTAATAAACACGCTAATGTCAAAAGAAGTGTTGACTTTCCTGCACCATTTGGACCGATAAGGCAAAGTACCTTTCCTTCTTGAATCTGAAGAAAAGGAACATCAAGAACCCCAACCCCTCCACGTTCAACTTTCAGATCCTTTACCTCTAATATGGACATTATCTCGGCCGTTCTCTCTGCTGTATTTGTGTAAGTGTAGCATTAATCAGGAATGCCAGTAGCAGCAGGATAACACCCAATGCAATGGCAATATCAAAATTTCCTTTGCCTGTTTCCATAACTGTTGCTGTAGTAAGCACCCGTGTGTAACCTTTGATATTACCACCAACCATTATGGATGCACCGACCTCTGATATAACACCGCCAAAGCCTGCCATAACTGCGGCAAGAAGAGGCAACCTTGCCTCCTTGGCAAGTACCCATACCATTTGCAATCGCGTGGCGCCAAGAGCCCGTATTTGCAGCCTGAGGCTTTTAGGAAGATGCTGGATAGCTGCCAGCGTAATACCTGTTACAATAGGAGTTGCAATAATTGCCTGAGCAAGAATCATGGCCATTGGAGTATAAAGAATCTGCAGAAAACCCAGGGGACCATTTCTCCAGAGGAAAATGGTAACAAATAGGCCCACCACAACAGGAGGTAACCCCATGCCTGTATTGATCAGGCTGACCACAAACCTCTTGCCGTAAAATTCCGAAAGGGCAACACTTGTTCCAAAGGACATACCAATAAAAACGCTAATCAACGTGGCTATCCCTGATATTTTAAGGGACAGCCACGTAATTCCAATTACTTCTCTGTCAAAAGAAAAGAGGAGAACTATTGCCTTATAGATCCCCTCAAAAATAATATCCATTTACAGTCCCAGATCCTTATCCTTTTTCTTTGCATCAGGGAAGAATAGCGGAGAACCGTATTTATCCACCCCAAAGGTCTTTATAATCTTTTGCGTGTCTTTTGAAACCATAAAATCGGCAAATGCCTTGGCACCTTCAGCATTCACCTTGGGCCATTTTTCAGGATTGACCTGAATTACGTGATAGATATTGAGTAATACAGGATCACCTTCAACCAAAATCGGGAGTCCAAGATTCTTCTGAAGTGCAAGGTAGGTTCCTCTGTCTGTTAATGTATATGCCTTTTTTTCTGCTGACACAGAAAGCGTCTGTCCCATACCAAGTCCTGTCTGCTGATACCATTTCTGTCCTTCAGGATTGAGCTTTGCGGCTTTCCAAACAGCCTTTTCCTTGGAATGCGTTCCTGAATTATCACCTCTCGACATAAACAAGCTGCCTGACTGAGCGATCGTTTTAAATGCTCCAGATGCCGACTTTTCACCTTTGATCTTTGCAGGATCATCAGCAGGCCCGATTATAACAAAATCATTATGCATAACCAGCCTGCGATTAATTCCATAACCCTCATCTACAAATTTTTTCTCAGCATCAGGAGAATGCACGAGGAGTACATCAGCCTCGCCCTTTTGTCCCATTGTCATGGCCTGCCCGGAACCTACAGCAATGGTCTTTACAAAATACCCTGTCTTTTTTTCAAATATTGGAATCAATGTATCAAGAAGCCCAGTATCCTGTGTGCTCGTTGTAGTTGCCAGAATAATATTTTTCTGTACATCTGCTGCCATTCCTGATGGCACACCCATAAAGAGTACAAGGGCAGCAACTACTCCCAATATACCTATAAACCTTCTCAGTCTTTCCATACCATACCCCTTTCGTTCTCTTATTAAATACTAAATCATGAAGTTATATTTATATGCACAAGCGAGCATAATTGTCAAACATATTTGCCTTGTTTGGGAAAAAAGCTATTGCAATAAATGAACAGCGTAGTATAAAGCCTCACCTACGTTTCACAAGGAGAAACCATATTGAAGAATACAACACAAAACGTGCGCTTAAGAAACATCGCTATCATTGCCCATGTTGATCATGGCAAAACCACGCTCGTTGATGCCATGTTCAAGCAGACAGGGCTTTTCAGAGAAGGTCAGGTTGTTGATGATCGGCTTATGGATACCATGGACCTGGAGCGAGAACGTGGTATTACGATTGCTGCAAAAAACTGTTCTGTTTTATGGAAAGACACAAAGATAAATATCATTGATACGCCTGGTCACGCAGATTTTGGCGGCGAGGTAGAGCGCGCGCTTTCCATGGCTGACGGTGCGATCCTTTTAGTGGATGCATCAGAAGGACCTCTGCCCCAAACCAGATTTGTATTGAAAAAAACCCTGGAGGCCGGGCTCAAAGTGATCGTGGTGATCAACAAGATCGACCGCAAGGATGCCAGAACGAATGAAGTCCTCAATGAGATCTATGATCTCTTTATAGACCTCGATGCAACAGAGGATCAGTTGGATTTTCCTTACCTATTTGCTATTGGCCGAGAAGGGATTGCGCAAAAAACCATCGAGGAAAAAGGTGAAGACCTGCATGTTCTCTTTGACACCATTATAAAAGAGATTCCCGGCCCTTTATATGATCCGGCACAACCCTTTCAGATGCTGGTTGCTGATCTGGGATACTCAGACTATCTCGGCAGGCTTGCTATCGGCAGGGTCTTTAACGGAACTGTAAAATATAACGACAGTCTCATTTGTATTAACGAGAATGGAGAATCTTTACCCCTTAAGGTGACAAAGCTGCAATCATACACAGGTATAACGCTTTCCGATGTTGATTCTGTAGGGCCTGGCGACATCGTTGTTCTCTCTGGCGTAGAAGATGTCATGATCGGCGATACGATTTGCACAAGAGAATGTCCAAAGGCATTGAAAAGGATCTCGGTTGATGAACCGACGGTTGCTATGAAATTCACAATCAACACTTCTCCGCTTGCAGGCCTTGAGGGAAAAAACGTACAGTCCAGAAAGATCAGGGAGCGCCTTTACAAAGAAACACTGCTCAATGTTGCCATTACTTTCCAGGATTCCCCTGACAACGACTGTTTTATAGTCAATGGCAGGGGCGAATTTCAGATGGCCATACTGATTGAAACCATGAGACGCGAAGGTTTCGAGATGTGCGTAGGCAGGCCAGAGGTTATTTTTAAATATAAAGATGGCAAGCCTTTGGAACCTATTGAGCATCTCTTCATTGACTGCAATGAAAATTTTCTTGGGATTGTGACCGAAAAAGTTTCTGTCCGCAAAGGCAAGATGCTTAATCTCGTCAATCACGGAACCGGAAGGGTTAGAGTAGAGTTCAGCATCCCGTCAAGGGGACTGATCGGCTATCGCGACGAGTTTCTCACTGATACCAAAGGATCAGGAATCATGAATTCCTACCTTATGGGTTATGAAGAATTCAGGGGTGAGTTTCCGACCAGATTTACCGGTTCCCTTGTTTCAGACAGATCAGGAAATGCCGTTGCATATGCACTATTTAACCTTGAGCCAAGAGGACAGCTATTTGTTGTGCCGGGAGATCCTGTTTATGAAGGCATGATAGTAGGCGAACATAACAGGGAGAACGATATTGACGTGAATCCTACAAAGCTCAAAAAACTTTCCAACATGCGTGCCGCTGCTAAAGATGACAACATCATGCTCTCTCCCATAACGCCCATAACCCTGGAAAAGGCCCTTCACTTTATCAGGGATGACGAGATGGTAGAGGTAACCCCAAAATCTATCCGCATGAGAAAGACTGTGCTCCCCGGCCAGAAGAGGCACAGCCTGAGCATGACAAAGAAAAAGGGGCTTAGCTAAACTGCGTGCGGTGGTAGTTTTACAATAGAAACCCAGAAACCCTCGATACTCATTACCACATCAATAAATCTATCCAGATTCACCGGCTTGGTAATGTAGCAGTTTGCATGAAGGCTGTAGGCCTTTATTATATCTTCATCAGCCTTTGAA
Source organism: Deltaproteobacteria bacterium (assembly GCA_020053185.1). Taxonomy (GTDB): domain Bacteria; phylum Desulfobacterota; class Desulfomonilia; order UBA1062; family UBA1062; genus JAGVNP01. The sequence continues at coordinate 4,713 of JAGVNP010000113.1, forward strand.
CTGGTAAGAACTACAACCGGAATTGTCTTTAACTTTGGGTCGTCCTTAATCTCAGCAAGCACTTCCCGTCCGTCTTTTCTGGGAAGATTGAGATCAAGAATAACAAGATCTGGACGTGGCATTTCGGTATAATGTTCTTCTTTGCGGAGAAATTTAATTGCCTCCACCCCGTCTCCAACCACGAACAGGTTATTAGCCATCTTTACTTCCTTAAGCGCCTCTTCTGTAAGTCTCACATCCCCAGGGTTGTCCTCAACAAGCAAAATATCTATCGGTTGCAAACCAAGCCCTTCCCGCATAAAATCTCCTTCCCCTTCTTTGTTGTTTTGATTGAACTCATTTTTTATTACGTATTTCATAGGATCTCACTATTTACCAAACAAACATCTTATATCGTCAATACCCTTCTATGTATTCTGCAGCATCAGACATAGACATCTCCTTGCCTTCTGCTCCAGGGACTGTAATACCGACAAATTTTAATATCTTCCTCATCTTCTATTTACCCCATACCTCGTCATCTATTGCAGCCCAATACAAAATTTCCAGAACAAAAAAATTTGCCCTATGTCAACCACTCGAGGTAGCACAGGCAAAAGCTAGTGCTTGTCATGCTTAGCCTCATCCGGCTTTTCTGCAGTCACTTCATCCTGTGTTTCGCCAGATTTGTCTACCATACTCATATTCTTAAAATTGTTCAATTGTTCTTTTGTAAGCAGATTGATTTTCTTATTTTCCTCCGTTTTCAACACGCGCCTTTACTGCGTTTAAAAAATCAGGTGTCATAACTTTTGCACCAAAATTTTCTATTGAGGAAGGAACAGGAAGTTTTGTCTCCATCTTTGAAGAATATTCCCATATTGTTTTGTCGCCGTAAGGTAGATCGGAAGAG
>JAGVNP010000178.1 GCA_020053185.1 Deltaproteobacteria bacterium
ATGGATGCATAAAGAACCTTGTTCTCGCCTGCCGGGCCTATCACCATCTTGCCGCCCTTGCCTAGCTTTTCCTGCGTATGTTCGGTATCAAGACCCCAGAGTTCGGTTGCATCCTTGATCTCTACATTTCCTGAATCGATAACTATATACACAGGAGTCTCGGCTTTTCCACGGATCAAGGCCCCGTCAAATCCCGCACGCTTCAGATGTATACCAAAATGTCCACCGCTGTTTGAGTGCGCAATAAATCCTGTAAGAGGGCTTTTTGCAGAAATATTGTATCGACTGGAACATGGAGCACCGGAACCGGTAAGCGGAGAAGTTAAAACCAGCAGAACATTTTCCGGGCCCAATGGATCGATGCCTGGCTTAAGGATATCCCACAGCATTTTTGTGGCAAGATATTTGCCGCCTGCAAAAAGTTCCCTGTCCTTGTCGCTGAGAGGATATTCTCCGATCTTTTTTGTCGAAAGTTCTATTTCGAGAATCTTTCCCATGTAGCCTTTGTACTTTGTCGTCATCTACCCTCCCTTTTTGTGGGTGCTTCCTTGCCACTTATCGATGAGATTTGGAAAGTTTTCATCGTTTTTTATAACGAATAATTGACTTGTTAGTCAATGAATAAATTTTTCGTAAAGGGATACAATTCGCAAAGCAAATTCTTGACTTGAACAGGCACAGAGGATACATTTAAAATGGTTTTTTTTAATAAGAGATGATTTCGTAAAGAGTCGTCATTCCCGCGCAGGCGGGAATCCAGGGAGCAAACACTACTGAGACTGGATTCCCATTTTCATGGGAATGACATAAAGAGGTTTTACGGATTCATCAATAAGAGGAGGCTTAAAATGAAATACATTGGCCGCGACTCAAAAGAGGAGATCATAAAGCGTTTTGGCAAGCATGTGTCATCCGGCAAGGCTGAGTTTTTCACCGCTGTCGGCATTGACTTTTCCTTTGGCAAACGCGAAGGCCCTTTTCTCTGGGATGCGACAACAAAAAAGCGCCTCATCAACTGCCACAGTAATGGCGGTGTATTCAATCTCGGACACAGAAATCCCAAAATCGTTAAAACACTCGTTGATAGTCTTAAAGAACTCGATATCGGAAACCATCATCTCATCAGCGAGCAGAGAGCACGTCTTGCAGAAAAACTCGCAGAGCTCACGCCTGGTGATATGCAGTATACAGTGTTCGGCGTTGGCGGCGGAGAGGCAATTGATCTGGCCATAAAACTCGCCAGGGGTTATACGAAAAAACTGAAAATCATCTCAGCAAACGGCGGCTACCACGGTCATACAGGCTTTGCTCTTGCAACGGGCGATGAAAAATACAGAAGCCCGTTCGGTCCTCAGCTTCCAGGATTCATGCAGATACCATTCAATGACATCAATGCCATACATGCAGCAATTGATGACAATACTGCTGCAGTGATCTTTGAAACAATACCTGCAACGCTCGGCATGCCTATCCCTGATAAGGATTTTTATTCCCAGGTGCAGGAGATCTGCAAAAAGCGCGGCGTACTACTCATCTTTGATGAGGTACAGACAGGTCTGGGCCGCACAGGAAAAATGTGGGGAGTTGATCATTACAATGTAGTGCCGGATATCATGGTCATTGGCAAAGGTCTTTCAGGCGGCATATATCCAATGAGCGCAACCTGCTTCAGGCCACAGTATGAATCGTTTTTCAAGCAAGATCCGTTTATCCATATCTCTACATTCGGCGGTGCAGAGGTCGGATGCCCTGTTGCATTAGCAGTGCTTGAAGAATCATCAAAGCCAAATTTCCTATCCCATGTCCAGGAGCTTGCTGACTTATTTGCAAAAGGATTTATTGAACTCAAGAAAAAGCATCCCGAGATTCTGGTCGGACTTCGCCAGCTCGGGCTCATGATGGGTATTGAGATGGTGGATGAAAACTGCGGCCCAATCATGTCGCGTACATGCTATGACAACGGCATTTTGTCAGTGTATGCAAACAATGACAAACGCGTAAGCCAGCTTCTGCCTCCGCTCATCATCGACAAGACAGTTGCAGCAGAAATCATCGAGCGTGTGGATAAAGCACTTGATGATGCAAAGAAGATCTTGGGGCTTAAATAAGGGATTATGGATTATAAGCAAGCTGAGAAACATTGGAAGGGAGTTTACAGGGATCAGGGATCGGCTGACAACTGACCCCCGACACCTGAGAACTGATTATAGTTTTACATATTATGGAGGTGAATGTGCCTAAAATGAACATTGATGTGTCGATATTGGAAAGATTCGAGGCCGGGCTTGATCCACAGCATCCTGAAAAGAGCAAAGTACCTGCAAACATCATTGGCTATGGAGAGATGAGCACGATCTTTGAGATCAAAGAACCATCGCTTTTTGGCATGGCATTCAAGCGGCTTCCAATATTTCAGTCCACACAGGAACTAGACAAGTATGAAGCACTCTACTTTGAATATAATAAACTCCTGCAGGAAAAGATCGGGCTTGCTATCCTGGAATACACCTGCATTCGCATAATACCTGAAACAGGAAACATGGTGGCATTTGATGTGCAGAAAAAACTGCTGCCTGAATCAATCGGAAACAAAGTAATCCATGTACTCAAGGAAAAAGATGTGCAGACACTTATACTCGGAGTGCTGCGTCAGTTGAAAAAAATATCTGTTTTTAATAAAACTGACCCGCATATAAAACTCGGCATTGACGGACAGATATCAAACTGGGCAGTAAAGGATTTCAATCCCAAAAATCCCTGCATCGATGAGAACACTGAATTCTACTACATTGATACAAGCACGCCGCTCATTCAGAAAGACGGCAAAGAGCAGCTTGATGCTGAGCTGTTCCTGCGAAGCGCACCCTCATTCATGGTATGGCTGGTTCGCTGGCTCTTTCTCGAAGACGTCATGACCCGGTATTATGACCCACATCTGGTAACTGTTGACCTGATCGCAAATTTCTACAAAGAACAACTGCCCCATC
>JAGVNP010000218.1 GCA_020053185.1 Deltaproteobacteria bacterium
ACAAAGAGGTAAAAGGCCCTGAGTATGAAACACTAGCACTTTTTGGATCAAACATGGATCTTGCCAGTATTGATAATATTAATGAGTGGAACTACAAAATGGATCTGCTCGGCATGGACTCTATCAGCGCAGGTACCACAATTGGATTTGCCATGGAACTCCGTGAAAAAGGTTTGTGGGATAATGGCCTTGGCTTTGGAAAAGCAGAGAATATTTCTCAACTTCTTGAAGATATTGCCTATCGAAGGGGTGTGGGAAATGATTTAGCTGATGGCGTAAAGCGGCTTGCTGCAAGATATGGCGGAGAAGACTTTGCTCCCCATGTAAAAGGTTTGGAGTTGGCCGCATATGAGCCGCGGGGCGCAGTAGGACACGGACTTGGCTATGCTACTGCGAGCAGGGGAGGATGCCATCTGGATGGGGGCTATGTCATCTTTTACGAGCGGATCATCCCCACTGCATGGGACCCATATGATACAAAGAGCAAGCCAAGCCTTGTGGTGCTCAGCCAGTCGCTTATGGGCGCAGTGAGTTCTTTGGGATCTTGCTTGTTCAGTGCGCTTTCTGCGTTGCCGCCAATCGGGGCAAAGGTGAACAAAGATGGGATTGTTGCGCGCATAGTGAGCAAAATCCTTACTATGTCTTATAAGACTGTTGAGCTTACTGTGCGGATGCCAGCATGGGCTCTGTCAATCCATCCTCCGTTTTCTATGATTCCGAATACAAAGGTATTTGAGACCTTGACGGGCATGCACATGCGTTTGGGAGATCTTCTTTTTGTAGGCTACCGCGGCTATATCCTGGAGCGTTGTTTTAATCTGCGCGAAGGACTTACTCCCAGCCATGACACACTCGCAAAGAGATTTATGAACGTTCAGCAGATCCCGGGAAGACCCGAGACAGTGGTGAATATTTCTGAAATGCTCCCCACTTATTATCGCTTGCGGGGCATAGATAAAAATGGTGTTCCCAAGCAGTCCGAGCTCAAAAGATTAGGGCTGGACTTTGTGAAGTTGTGAGGATATTTGCCTTGACATATGGCGATCTTATACTATATTGGGGCAAATTTTAGCGGAACGAATAAGGGGGAAAAACAAGATTTATGAGTGTATGCATCAGGTTATCAGTTAAAGGCTCAAACAATAAACCCTTTTACAGGGTAGTGGTTACAGATTCTCGATTCAAGAGAGATGGAAAATTTCTTGAGATTGTTGGACATTATGATCCAAAGAAACGTCCGGAAAGCATTCATCTCGACATGGACAAGATTAAAGAATGGGTTGCAAAAGGCGGAAACTTGACTCCTGCGGTTAAAAAGCTTATCAAGGAAAAAGGACTTTCTATCTAGTCTTAAAGTTGATAGTGGAGGAGACCATGAAGGAACTTATCGAGTACATTGCGAAGCATTTGGTTGACAGTCCAGATGAAGTTAAGGTTAGCGAGGTAGCGGGCGAGGTCACATCCGTTATAGAACTCAGGGTGGCAAAAGCTGACCTGGGAAAGGTGATCGGCAAGGAAGGGAAAACCGCGCGTGCCATGCGTACACTCCTGACCGCTGCATCCACCAAAATCAAAAAGAGGGCGGTTCTCGAAATTATCGAATAGATGGGAGAAGATCTCATCGAGATAGCCCGTGTTAAAGGGCATCGAGGGCTTAAAGGGCAGATCTGGATTACGCCTTATGGTAATTCCTTTGAACAATTTGTCCAATATTCACACCTAATCATAGGAATCCCTGGCAAACAATATAAAGTTCTTTCCTGCATGCAGCACAAGGATAGATATATTGTGGAGCTTGAGGGCATCGGAAACGCAAATCTGGCTGAAGAACTGAAAGGTAAGAGTGTTTTCGTAAAAAGACAGTGGCTTCCGACTTTAGAAAAAGACGAGTATTATTGGCATGATCTTATAGGTATCAGGGTTGTTACAGTTAATGGAAGAGAGTTAGGAACTTTGGTGAATATCTTTTGCACAGGCAGCAATGACGTGTATGTGGTGGATGATAAAAAACAATATTTTATTCCTGCAACAGCAGATGTGATAAGAGAAGTTTCTCTGGAAAAAAAGATCATGGTGATAGATACTTCATCCATAGAAGAGATTTTGGATTAGAGTTTTTCATAGCGAAAAATATGACGGTCTTTCATATCATTACCTTATTCCCAAAGATGTTTGATGGCGTTTTTGACAACAGCATTTTGCTGAATGCCAAGAACAAAGGGATTATCGATATTTGCATAAAAGATTTGCGGCCCTTTGGTATTGGCACGCACAAGGTCGTGGATGATACACCTTACGGCGGTGGTGGCGGCATGGTTTTCAAGCCAGAACCCATTGCCGATGCTCTTAATGATATAAAAGACGGGCCGGGCTATGTGATTCTCACTAGTCCACGGGGAAAGCTTGCTACCCAGGATGATGTGCTTCGTTTGAGCAAAAAAGAAAAGATCACCATTATCTGTGGCCATTATGAGGGTGTGGATGAGCGGGTGAGCGAGCTTTTTGTGGATGAAGAGATCTCGATCGGTGATTATGTGCTTACAGGCGGCGAAATTCCTGCAATGATACTTGTAGATGCGATCTCAAGGCTTATTCCCGGCGTGCTTGGCAAGGACTCCCTCACAACAGGAGATTCTCACTATAATGGGGTGCTGGAACATCCGCATTACACAAGGCCACAGGAATTTATGGGGAAAGAAGTTCCCGAAGTCCTGTTATCAGGAAATCATGAGCAGATACGCAAGTGGCGCCGTAAAATGGCGCTTAAAAAGACACAGCACCAGCGGCCTGATCTGTTTGAAAAACTTGATCTGACAAAAGAAGATATCGCTCTCCTGGAAGAAGAATCATAATGATATCAGTCGCACTCCTTCATTTTCCATG
>JAGVNP010000001.1 GCA_020053185.1 Deltaproteobacteria bacterium
AGGAGTCAAAGGATAAGCTATAAATGGGGCATCCACCTTAATGCCGAAGAGATTATATATATAACTCCCCCACATTGCCATCTGTGGAAAAACCCCTATTGCGCGCGCGTAGGCGAACATAAGGATATTTGCAAAAGCCAGAGCTACTGCACCTATCCATAATGGCCATGCCTTTTTCCATACAGAAATGTAAAAAACATTCACAACCTGCCCATAGACTTGTTTCCAGCGATTCTGACCTGCCGGCATAACGCCTACAGATGAAGTAACGTCCTGTGGCGAATCAAACTTACTGTCCATCTCCTCTTTTCTCCTTTCTTGTTTGACAAATAGATTGCTACCTGCCGCTTTCGTCTGCCTTTTCCCCTTCTGACCAACTCCTCCCAACGAATAGTTCACAGTGGTCAGGGATCAGTTATCAGGAAGGCTTTTCCTGACCCCTTACAACTGAACTCTGTAAGCTTTTACCGGGATACCTGTTCAACAAAGGCTTCCACTCTGGTCTTCAACTGTCCTGCATCACCTTCGCTGTAGTCTGTTTCAATCTCCAATACGGGGATGTTTACCTTATTGAGTGCTTCCTTCACCTTTACAAATTCTACGTTATAGGTATGGCAGAATTGAAGGGTGTAGTGGATTACCCCAGAAGCATTATAATCTTTGACATACCGAAGGATATCCTTGATCCTATCTTCATTCGGGCTGAAACAGCTACAGTTTATCTTGAGATAACGTTCTGCGATGGCTTTCAGTTTTTCTTCCAGCGTAGGGCATCCCTCCTCCACCATGTGTGTGAAATACCTGGTACCTACACAACTCTCCTCACAAACCACCGCTCCACCACTATCTTCTATGGCACTATGGAGTTTCCAGTTGGGTATGGCCATTGGACAGCCGGAGACCAGTATCCTTGGAGTCTTTTTGTCAAGTACCCCTTTGCCTTTTTTATTTCGTTCCTCGAGTTCATCCGCCAGTTCGTTGACCTTGGCAGTGAACCTTTCGGGATCGTCATAGAAGGCGATCTGAGATATGAGCAAGGCATCTTTCCCGCTGATAGGGGCAGGGTTTGCCTTACGCGTCTCAAATACCCTCTTTATGGCCTTTCTCTTTTCATTGACGAGTTTGATCTTTTCCTCTAGGGTTTCAGGGGTAATTTTGACACCGGATTCTTTCCCCATCTTTTCCATAAAGGCCTTGATTTCTTTCAGCCAGAGATCTTTGTCCATCTCTCTTTTCATTTGGGGGAGTTCCATTACATAGGTTGGGATATGCTCATTGAGAAGCTCCCATACCTTCTTTTTGCCGTCGCAGGTGGTTTCGCCAACAACAAAATCGGCTGCCTCAAAATAGGGGCATATCCTGGCGAGCTTGAAGCCAAAGGCAGACTTGATTAGTGGGCAAAGGTTTCTTGGCAACACGGCCTCTGCATCGGTGACAGAAAACTGGGCGCCGCCACAGAGACCCACGCTCACTCCACCACCAGCGAGTATTATCTCATCCGGGACATAAAGACAGAAAGTCCCAACTATTTTGCCACCCTTTTCTTTGTGGTCTAAAAGCTCCTTAATCCTCAATCCATGGACCTCGGACATAACAAAATCGAAATACTCCATCCCCTTTGGACGATCCTTCTGACCCATATAAACACCGGAATAGATCGCCCCTAAGGCATTTAACAGTTGGTCATGCCTTTCCATATCCAGACCTAACCCTTTCCACATCTCATTATAATCGCTCATATTTTCTCCTTTCTCTCTTGAATTTGTTCAACAACATGGATTTGAGATTGAATCCTCAAATCCCCCAAAATCGAAGGGTTAACATTTAACCACACCTTTTATAACGGTTACGGTTTTTTCAGGGAACAGAATACTACCTGAAATGATCCTCAATCCGTGGATATAATCCTTGGCGAGATTGAAGAATATCTGTTGTGCCTTGATCGAAAAGTCTCCATATCCCGGGCTATATCGCTGGGTAGTGGTAATGCCATCTCTCTGGCATTCTTGAGATATCTTCGTGTCTATTTTTTTTACTTCTTCCTCGACTAAAAAGCTTCCCAATCGATCTAATATGTACCCCCGAAAAACTTCATTACTTCTAAAACATTCTCTGGATCTGAACTCTAAATCTTCTCCAAGAGATACCGCTATAAGCCAGACTTTTTCTGTCCGTGTCAGCAATTTGGCAATTGATTGACTTTCACGTGCATAAGGGCTAAATATCTGATAAAACTCATCAACAGGCACACAATTGCACCACTTTTTTATATCAATAAGAGTGAGCGATTCTTCCAGTAATAAAGATATGATCTCTGTAGTCTGGCCGCCTTGGGGTACCCTGAGGTACTTAAGCATCCTGGGAGTTACTTTAACACCACCTTTTATCATGTTTAGATACGGATTATTGATTGTTGAAGTAGTTTTTTAACCAAATTTACAGCTCTTACGTTTATGCCTATTTCCCATGCTTTTAAAGTCACTTCTTTCAGTTGAAGTAGTTTTTTAACCAAATTTACAGCTCTTACCGCATCACGAGCATAGCCATCAGCACCAATGGAGCGGGCAACTTCATTATTGACTGCTGCCCCTCCGATGATAATAAAGGCCTCCTTTATTCCTTCTTTATGAAAGGTATGAATCATTTTTTCCATTTCTTTCCTGGATTCTGTGGTAAAGGCAGAGAGCCCGATAATTGAAGGGCCGTACTTCTGATAAGCTTCTATAAACGTATCTGCATCCACATCCACACCCAGGTCAACCACATTGTAGCCGTGGATTTCAAGAAATATTCTCACCAGGTTTTTCCCTATTTCGTGGATATCACCCTTGACCGTGCCGAGGACGATATCAGATTTTTGTGTCTTTTCGCGATCGAGCCTGTGCTCCAAAAGCTGGAATCCCTTATAAAATGTATCGACCATAAGGAGAATAGAAGGCAGAAAACATCTTTTTGCCTCATACATTGCGCTCCCCTTTCGGATAGCCCGTATCAGGCCAGCTGTAACAATGGTCATGGGGTCGACACCAGCATTGAGGGCTGTCATGACCGATTCACTTACCTCGTCACTATCAACTGAATAGACATCGCGGCTGACTTGTGAAAGGAGTGCAACATCAGGTTCAAGGTCAGAAAAGGCCTTCCTTCCGGTCTCCACAAATAGTTTAATATTTTCTACCGGAGCAAAAGGAGGAACCGCACATCCAGTGCTCAGAACAAAATTATCCTTCAAAGTCATCATAGATACCAGATCCGATGTCCTGACAATAACATCTTCCGGTGACCCCAGTTCAATGACTTCGACAGGATCAATATTTCCGATGATATAGACATCATTGGGTATTTCATCCTCTACAACCAGGATTTCCATACAGTTATCAAAGCTGATACCGCTGACACCTGTCCTGACCATTTCATGGACAATTTGATGGGTATCACCGCATATGTGAAGGACAGTCGGGATAGGATGAAAAGGTTCATAAAGCTTTCTCAAGAAATCACCGGCAAACTCCCAAAAATGATCTGGAGGAATCAGACTGGCAAGTGGATCAGAAACCCAGACCAGATTTGCCCCGGATTCCACGAGATAGGTGGCATAACGCCTGGCGCATTCAAATGTCCTTGCAAGGATATTCATGACTCCTTCAGAATCATCTATCAGCATTCTGAGGATCCTTTCCTCCCCCACCACCTGGCCTGCTACAGTAAAAGGTCCGTAGATCAAGCCTGCTCTTAACTTATCAGGAAACTCTTTCTCCATCCGTTTCAAGACCTGGGCATTGACCTTCATTCGGGGGGTTTCCTCTGGATCAGGAACAGAGATGGATTGAGCCGATGATAGGACCGCTGGCATCCCCTTTGCAGAATAGTTTATCTTTGCCCCCATTGCTTCCGCCTGGATAGCAAGGTCGCTGAAATAAAACAAAATATCGGCATTTACCCTTTCATAATACCTCCTGATTGCCTCAAATTTCAGGACCCAGTTCCAGAGGATATCATCGATACCCGCATCTACCATTTGAATTGAGGGGAGCGCATTTATGGGGAAAACAAAATGTCGCATGATGAAAGACACTTAGACCTCCTATTGTTTTTTTGAAATCTTCAACGCCCTCTGAGAGAAAGAATTGTCAACGATATCCTCAAAGGCCACGTTCTGTTCTATCATCCCGGCATCCATAAACACCTTGAGGGCGGTATTGTGCCCCTCCCTAGTAACGAGCCCATCTTTTGAGAATGCCTCTCTATCATTCTCCAGGGCTATCTCGAGGATATCTTTTTCCGTACCGGAGAAATATGGGCTGACCACCCCGACCAGTTCATCTATGGAATGACTGGCTATCCATTTTTCTGCGGCAACCATGGCATTGACGAATTTTTGAACCGTTTTGTGATTCTTTTTTAGATATTCCTCAGTAACTTCTATAACCGAGAAGGAATAACTGGGCGAACCAAAATGTTTAAGACTATCTTCTCTGCTATTGAGCCGTGCCAACAACACGCCTTTCCTTTCTGAAAGAAGTTTTGAAGTTAAGGGCTCCCATGCCATGGTGGCCTGAATTCTGTTATTTTCCAAGGCCCCGGCCATTGTTGCTATGCCACCCACTTCAACCATAGTGATATCTTTTTCCGGGTTCAGACCTGCTTTGGCTGCCAGAAAACGCCCTACCCCATAAGTTTCAGCTCCTATTTTGGTACAGCCAATGAGTTTACCTTTGATATCCTTGATTTGTTTGATTTCCGGTCGGCCTACCATGGAAAAGGTACATTTATCCTGCATCTGATTTACGATTTTAGTCTTCTTTCCCTTTTCGAATAAATTGGCTACCTGTCCGTGCCCTGTAGCACAAAACTGAACCTGACCGGCTATCAAGGCCTGCATAGCCATGGGACCACCATGAGCTGATACAATTTCTACCTTAAGTCCTTCTTTTTCAAAGAACCCTTTTCCATCAGCCACGTAAAGGGGTACAAAAAAGAATCCCCGCACGGCCTCCGAGCAGGCCACCTTTTCAATATCCTTCGCCTGTAGTTCGATCGTTCCCAAGCAAACAAAAAGCCCTGCCAACATAAAGATGATTATTCTTTTGTACATCTTTCGACAACCTCCTTATCAAAGTTTGTTATTCTGTGGCTGCCATCTCAGCAGCCTTTGTTCTACCCTGTTCAACCCCTCATTCATAATGACCACCAGTATGGCCAGAACAAGAAGACAGGAAAATACCCTCACGGTCACAAAAAGGTTAGCAGAATAGTTAATTAACCACCCAATGCCGGCATTGCCTCCCACATATTCCCCCACAATGGCCCCCAGCAGAGACATGCCTATACCGGATTTGAGACCGGCTAAAATCCACGGAATTACGGAAGGGAAGATCACCTTGAGGAGCATTTGCCCTTTAGATGCCCCCATTACCCGTATGGAGTCAACCATCTCCTTGTTGATACCCCTGAGCCCAGCAAAGGTGTTAAAAAATACCAGAAAAAAGACGAGGACGACCGCGAAGACTACCTTTGAAGTCACCCCCAAACCAAACCAGAGGATAAAGAGGGGAGCCAGGGCTATTCTGGGGATTCCGTAAATGGCCATGAGGATAGGGTCAAGAATCCGAGCCCAGAAGAGGCTGCCACCCAGCAGGAACGCGACTAGAATGCCTGTGATTCCTCCCAGGAAAAAACCTGTTAAGGCTTCCTGTAAGGTGATCCAGATGTGGTAAAAGACAAAGCCAGTTACAATCATTTCCCAAAAATCCAGGATGATTTTACTGGGTTGGCTGAAGAAAAAAGGGTCGATCATCTTTCTTGCTGAGAGAATCTCCCAGACAGCGAAAAAAATTGCTATCAGGGAAATACGAATAACCTGAATCTTAAAATCCGCCTTCATTTTTGATCCTGTTGCTTATCAAATGAGCTGGCTTATCTTTAATCACCTCTTCTTTTAAGTCCTTCCTGATTACTTTGTGTAACTCTTGGAATTCTTCAGTGATTTGGAGATCATAAGTAGGGCGCGGTCGGGGCAGAGGCACTTTGTATTCCTTCTTTATGGTTGCCGGCCGAGCAGTCATCAAAAAGACGCGATCCGAAAGGGTAATTGCTTCAACCAGGTCGTGGGTAACAAATACAATGGTTTTCTTGTAATCCTCCCATAACCTCAAAATATCTGCGTGCAAAAACTCTCTGGTCTGCACATCCAGTGCGGCAAAAGGCTCATCGAGAAAGAGGATATCCGGGTTATATGCCAATATTCGAATCATGTCCAAACGCTTCTTCATGCCACCGGATATTTCGAAAGGATACTTGTTTTCAAAACCATTTAAACCCACCTGAGAGATTAGTTTTTCTACCCTTTTTTGTCGCTCCGGCTTGGGTACTTCCCTTATCTCAAGCCCTATCTCTGCATTTTCTTTTACCGTGCGCCAAGGTAACAGAGTGTCTACCTGTGTCATGTACCCTGCCCAGCCAAATCGGCCGTTAACGGATTGTTGGTTAACCAATACCCGGCCATGTGTTGGTTTAA
>JAGVNP010000015.1 GCA_020053185.1 Deltaproteobacteria bacterium
AGTTCGAGGTGGCTCTTCATCAGCTAAGCTCAATGGGAACGGAAAGCAATCCCGGACCTCTACGCATGATTCTCTCTAGACTCGGTGTGCTCGATAAGATCGAGCTGGTCGAGGGTTCCACCATGTACCGCATTATGATCCCTGATCAGTTCGATGTCGCGCTCCCCGCCAATCGCCAAGCTACCATAGATGCGCTCAAAAAAAGATTCCCTGAAGAGAGTCAGGCAATCGATAGATTTTTTGATCTGGTCTACAAGCTATGCATGGAATGGGTCAATGTCGATGTGCTGAATGACCCTGAGGCTTCGAAAAACAAATATCCGAACCTCTTTACCTATCGTTTCAAAGACACGCAGAGCGTGCTGGATGAGCATTTTAAAAGCCAGGAGCTTAAGCTGGCGCTGAGCATCTATTGGCTCTATATGGCGCAGCCCCCGTCGCGCATGCCGTTTTTTGATCTGGCGCTCCTGCTCTTTATTTTTCTTGAGTTCAAGCCATTTCATATCAAGGGAGGATCTCAGGCGCTATCAAACGCCATCATGGAAACATTTTTGCAAGCAGGTGGAGAGGCGAGATTTAATTGCGGTGCAAAACAGATCATTGTCTCAGACGAAAAGATCAAGAGCGTGATCACTGAGCAAGGCGATGAGATAACTACAAGATATGTGGTTTCAAATATAGGACCTCTTGCAACATACATTGATCTTATTGGCTCGGAAAATGTTCCGGAGCAGGAGCTCAGGATGCTTGGCTCCAGAACCATTGGTACGTCTGCGGTCACTGTGTACATGGGCCTTGACTGCGAGCCGCAGGTGGTAGGCATACATCATGCGCCGAATTTTATCTGCTCTACCGCAGATATGGAAAAGCAGTTTGCGCTCACCAGAACAATGCAAGCCCCTGGAGCAACTTTGTTTGAGTGTTATGATGTGGACAATCCAGAGTTTTCTCCTGCCGGCGCATGCCAGATCGCCTATGTTGCGCTCCAGTATGCAGATCCGTGGTACGCGATCCCGCCTTCGAAATATGCGGATGTGAAGTATCAGTATGCCGAAGGAATGATAGCCTTTGCGGAGAAAGTATTTCCAGGGCTTAGAGATCATATTGAAGAAATCGAGGTTGCAACGCCGCTCACTCATATGCGCTATCTTGGTCAGCCTGGCGGTGCAATCTATGGCGCTGAACAGACTGCAAAAGATAGCTCACTCTTCCTGCGATCAGATTCTGCGATTCAGGGGCTTCACTTTGCAGGCGCATGGGCAGGTGCAGGCGGATTTCATCCCACACTGGGCTCTGGCGTAACAGTTGCAAAAAACATTCTTAAATCTGCGAACAGGAAGCAGGGGGGTGCCAAATGAGCCTTAGAGAATTGATAAAAGAGATAGACGGCTATGATGAGATCCGTAAAGACATAGAAGTCTCACAAAAATACGGCATGGATTATTCTGTGCAAAAAGGCAGAACCCAGCAGATCATAAATCTTCTGCATCCCAAGACACTCAACCTGAGAGTTTATGAGATCATAGAAGAGACTGCATCCACAAAGACATTGAGACTTGTATCTTCAGACGGCTATCTTCCACCGTTTCAGGCAGGGCAGTACATTAATGTGTCGACCGACATCAAAGGCATACGCACAAGCAGACCGTACAGCATCTCGTCTGCGCCGAACCAGATCGGATATTATGATATAACAATCCGAAAGATGGAAGACGGCTTTGTCTCTGATTTTCTCCTTAATAAAGTGAAGATTGGCCACGAGTTTGAAAGCACATCTGCTTACGGTAATTTTTATTACAATCCGCTGTTTCATGGTAATGACCTTGTGTTCCTCGCAGGAGGAAGCGGCATTACGCCGTTCATGAGCATGATCAGGGAAGTGACAGATCAGGGCCTTTCTCGTCGCATACATCTTATATATGGAAGCCAGAATCCGAAGGATGTGATCTTTCACGAGGAACTTTTGGAGAGAAGATCTCTTCATAAAAATTTTAGCTATGATCTTGTGATCTCAACCCCTCCGGCAAAATACAAAGGGCTTACAGGCTTTCTGTCTGCAGATCTCATCAAAAAGCTCGTAAAAAATATTCCGGCCAAGATGTTTTATTTGTGCGGTCCGGAAATCATGTATGGATTCTGCTGCAATGAGTTGGAAAAGCTTGGCATCCCCAGGCGAAAGATAAGGACAGAAGTGCAGGGCCCGCCAAAGCACATCACCGAACAGCCAGGCTGGCCAAAGGACATATCAGCAGAAGCTTCATTCAAGGTAAAGGTAAAAGGCAAAATCATTAGAGCAAAGACCACAGAGCCTCTCATCATATACCTTGAGCGCAATCATATTGTTATCCCATCTGCGTGCAGGTCTGGCGAGTGCAGTTTATGCAGGACAAAGCTGATCTCAGGCAAAATCTTTCATCCGCAGGCAGTGAAACTGAGAAAATCCGATGCGCAGTTCGGCTACATCCATCCGTGCATGGCATATCCTATCGAAGATATTGAGATCATGATTTGATTTAAGTGAACCAAGGAGATGAACCATGAGAAATCTGAAAGGGAAAAAAGCCCTTGTCACAGGTGGTGCAATTGGATCGGAAAAAGTATGAGCTGATGGACAGGAAAACCAGACTGCAAACACGCTGATCCACGGTGCACATAGTTTGTATTAGTATGGTATTTACATGATTATATGGAGAAAAAAGTGATTATTTATTCAACAGATTGTGCTGTTGTGAATTGGAGTGAGGCTGCTGAAGTAGTAAGACGAGCGCCGTTAGGTGATCGGGATACTGAAAAACTAAAACGTGCATTTATCAATAGCTTTATCGCAGTCTTTGCCTTTGAAGACAAAAAATTGATCGGTATGGGGCGAGCCACTTGTGATGGCGAATATCAAGCTGCGATTTATGATTTAGTTGTTCTTCCTGAATACCAGAAAAAAAGGATAGGCAAGAAAATAATGG
>JAGVNP010000048.1 GCA_020053185.1 Deltaproteobacteria bacterium
GTGAAGCACGCATAAGTCCTTCGCGGCATATGCTGTCTGTAAGAGGGTTTGCGCCTATTGATACATAAGGCTCCATGACCTGAGTAAATGCATCGAGCCCGGTGCTTGCTGTAACTTCCGGTGACATTGAATATGTAAGCTCTGGATCAATCACGGCAATCTTGGGGAGCATTAATGGAGATCGCATACTCACCTTGACCTTGTGGCTGGGAGAGGCCAGAACTGCATTCTTTGTCACTTCAGCGCCAGTGCCAGCAGTGGTGGGGCATGCAATGTATGGTGCAGGCGACTGAGAAATCTCCTGCGCCTTGCCAATAACCTCCAGATAATCAAACAGATCGCCTTTATTGGTAAGAAGGCTCGCAATCACTTTTCCAGTATCAATAACACTTCCGCCGCCTATGCCGATTACCAGCTCGCATGTATTTTCGCGGCCAAGTTTCACGCCTTGAAGTGCAAGATCTGTAGTCGGTTCTGAACATACCTGAAAAATAGAAACATCAATGCCTTTTGACTTGAGGTCTTCAATCAGCCATGCAGAACGATCAGGGTTAGCGCCAGTGACAAGCAATGCTTTCCTGCCCATTTTTGTTGCAAAAGTTGCAACCTCGTGTGCTGCGCCTTCTCCGAATATAATGCGCTGTGCTGTAGCAAACTCAAATCGCATGGCTTCTCCTTCTATATAAGATCAGCCCCACCCGAGTTCATCAGGAAAGATGTTTGCATATTTTATACTTGTACGCGGAGCTGCCATCATGTTTTCTACTGCATCACGCCATTTCTTGTAGTGAGCGGTTTCTTTGTGCTTTGCCGGATCATCTTTAGTTCGATAAACTTCTACAAGCACAAAGCAAGAAGGATCGTCTAGCTGCTGGATCATGTCAAAGCGCGCAATACCCGGCTCCTTGATGCTGTTGCCTGCGTTTTCAATGGTTGCCTTTTTGAATGCCTCGATTGCATCGGGTTTTACATGGACAAACACATGCACGATGAACATCATTCTCTCCTTATGCCTTTATCTTTTTCGCCATCTCCCAAATTTCGTCCATTTCTTCAAAACTCATGTCTTCTAGCGAGACACCTCTCTTTTTTGCCTCTTTTTCAATCTCGTAAAAACGTGCTTTAAACTTGCGGTTGGTTCTGCGAAGCGCTGCCTCAGGATCAACCTTGGCAAAGCGCGAGAGATTCACGATACTGAAAAGCAGATCGCCGATCTCCTCCTCCATAGAATCCTGATCGTGGTCTTGCATTGCATGGTAAAGTTCTTCAGCCTCTTCCTTTACCTTGTCGATCACGCCCTTGGGATCTTCCCAGTCAAACCCGACTTTTTTTGCTGAGGACTGGATCTTCCTGGCATACAAAAGCTCGGGGAGCGTTTCCGGTGTTCCGTCGAGGATTGATTTTCTTTTCTGTTTAGTCTTTTCCTTTTGCTTGAGCTTGTCCCAGTTTTTTATCACTTCTTTTGCATCCTTGATGTTTGCATCGCCAAACACATGAGGATGCCGGTATATCAGCTTCTCGCACAACGCATTGATCACATCCTTGATGGTAAACTCGCCATCATCTTTAGCAATCATGCTGTGGAACACTACCTGCAAAAGTATATCGCCCAGCTCTTCCATAAGATCTTCAGAAGTGCCTGTCTCTATTGCATCAATAAGCTCGTATGCCTCTTCGATTATGCACCGCGATATGCTTTTGTGATCCTGCTCTGCGTCCCATGGACAGCCGTCAGGCGCCCTGAGCTTTTCAAATATCTCTATGAGTCTGTCAAATTCTTTCATCGATTATCCTTTTTCAGTGGGAAAAATTTTTTATCTTTTCTCAGCTTATCTGAAAGGATTTTTCTCTTTTCACGTATGAGCCGCGAAATATCCTTCTGGCGCCTTGTCACCCTTTCTTTCGACATAGCTTTACTCTACTGTAATTGGCTCACTGTATTCAAGGTTTTCTTGTCAGGACTTTACCCTGGCTATTGGATAAAACAACACTGAAGACTACTGAGACGCTAAAAACCTTGTTTGAAAAAAGTTCTAAGCGACTTTGCGCAGCCTCTTTTTCAAACGGTTGATCCTGCGGCGCAGTATCTTTATTTTCTTTTTGTCCTTGTCCTTTGTTTCTCTGGCATCAAGCCTTACTTTTTTCAGAGCAGAGATCTTTGCCTTGAGATCCTGTTTGCTGAGCTCAACCTTTGATGTTTTCTTATGTGCGTGATGGTGAGGATGAGGCTCATCCTTTATGCCCTTTGCCTTTTTGATAAAGGCAAGGAGCTCTTCTTTTTTCATAGCATCAACCCCGGTATCTCTGTTTTCACCTTCAATCTCGTGCGCAATCTCTTTGAGCTCTATTGCAGTCATTTTATCCAGAGGCTTATCTTCCTTGTGGTGATGTTGCTTTTTGACCTCTTCTGTCATCACACATCCTCCTTTATATATAGACAGGCACACCTTTGTGCCCTAAAAACAAATTAAATATATTCTATAATTTACCACATCTGAAAAACCCTGGCAATCTTGAGCCATCAAATGAGAAAAGCTGAAAAATCAAGGTTCAAAGGTGAAAGCAAACGGATCAGATTTGTTATTGATCGTACAGGAGGAATGATCTATTAAAAAAAGGACGAATAACACGGAGGAACCATATGGACTGTAAAATAGCAGACTTTTCATCTCATGCGGGAAAGACGGTAACAATCAAAGGCTGGCTTGCAAACCGCAGATCAAGCGGCAAAGTTAGCTTTCTCATCATACGCGACGGCTCCGGCTCGGCAC
>JAGVNP010000284.1 GCA_020053185.1 Deltaproteobacteria bacterium
AACAGCGCAAAAAAAATTGTCTGGCAATTTACGACACCAGACGCTCGGATTAAACTGAAGCGTCTCTATCCGAATTTGTAGACGTTACATGGTACTAGTCTGTCTTGACTGGGAATACCCCTTATGTTACCAGAGTATGCATTGTGTGGGGCCGTAGCTCAATTGGGAGAGCGCATGAATGGCATTCATGAGGTCGAGGGTTCGATTCCCTTCGGCTCCACCAATTCAATTAAAGAATTCTCTCCCCTTGTTAAATTACTGGAGCAAATATTTTGTATGCAATTATTCCCTACACAATTTATCTGAATGCTTGCCTTCCATATTGAAAAGTGGCACTATCTTGAAGATAGGTTTGGATGAATTCTTTTTAATCAAGGAGGCTGAAATGAACGAAGACCTTGAAAAAATCAAGAAACAAGCCCTTGCCGATTTTGCCGAATATTTAAGCCCGATGAAAACCCGCACCATGAAAAGCGCTGGCCTTGATATCATCGAAGACAAGCGCGAAGGCGCATCAGTGTGGGATATAACAGGCAAGAAATACATCGACTGCCAGACAGGCTCTGGCATCATGAATGTGGGCAGACATAACAAAGAGATCGCAGATGCACTTAAAAAGGCTCTCGACACCTATGACATCGGCGTATTCCTCCTGTGCTCAAAACAAAAGGCAGACCTGGCAAAAAAGCTCGAAGAGATCACGCCTGGAGATCTCAAATGCACGATCTTCGGAACAGGAGGAGGCGAGGCAAATGATGCTGCAATAAAGATCGCGCGCGGCTACACCATGAAAAAAGAAATCATCTATACAGAAAAAGCCTACCACGGCCACACTGGCTTTGCTCTTTCTGCCATTGGACGCGATGCATACAAGGAGCCATTTGAGCCTCTCATGCCTGGATTCAAGATGGTGCCTTTCGGCGATGCAGACGCAATACGAAAGACAATAACAAAAGACACTGCTGCAGTGATACTGGAACCTATACAGGGAGAAGGTGGAATCAATATCCCGCCAGACAGCTATCTACCAGAAGTACGAAAGATATGCACTGAGAACGACGTTCTTCTTATACTGGATGAAATACAGACCGGATTTGCGCGCACAGGAAAGATGTTTGCATCCGAGCACTGGGGCGTGGTGCCTGATATCATGACAGTGGCAAAATCATTAGGCGGCGGCATCTATCCGATCTCTGCAACTATCTTCAAAGAAGAGATAATGGACTTCTTTATCCCGCACCCATTCATCCACCTCTCTACATTCGGTGGTTCTGATCTCGGCTGTATTGTGGGCCTTGCAACCATTGAATATATCCAGAAACACAATCTAGCTGATCATGCAGCAAAGATGGGAGAACGTTTCAGAAAAGGATTTGATAGGCTCGTAAAAGATTTTCCTGATTTGTTGCTCGAAGTAAGACAAAAAGGACTCATGATGGGGCTCCAGTATACGAACCAGTCTATAGGCCCCAGGCTTACCAAAAAACTTGCTGAGCGTGGCGTGATTGCAGTCTACACAGGTAATGACCCGAGCATATGCCGCTTCATGCCGCCGCTTGTCATCACACCGGAAGAAGTGGACTTTGTCCTGAATGCACTTGAAGATTCCATGAAAGCGATCTCAAAAGAGAGCGGGATCGGTAAAAACGATTGATGGAGGAATGATATGGCAGCAAAAGAAGAAATCCTTGAGGCTCTGGCAGATTATCAGGTTCAGTGCAATAACAATGCCCGCCTGCGAAGAATGCAGAGAGATTGGTCAAAGCTGATCCATTTCCTGTCTGAGGACACTGGCGACTATTTTACCATGGATGTGAAAAACGGTGAGATTATGTCCTACGAGTCAGGCGCAAGCGGGACTCCTGATATTATTGTAACCACTTTGAGCGAAAACCTATGCGACATGTTCTGGGGCGATCTCAATCCATCACAGAAATATCTGGACGGCGAGATAAAGGTAAAGGCAACCCAGGAAGATATCATGCGGCTCGATGCCATCACCATGATCATATGGCCTGACGTATAAGGAGACACTATGACAACCTTAAAAAAGGTCTTAAAACTCCGTACTGTTGTGTCTACTTCTGCCGGAATGGCCTTAGCGACTTCATGCTATCTCGCAGGACTGCAGGTAGCAACCATCATGGTAGGCGAACTCGCATGGATCTCCATTCTTGTTGCAGGATTCTTTTGCCTTCTTTCCTCCATGTGCTTTTCTGAGCTAACATCCCTGTACCCAACAGCAGCCGGCATAAAACTCTTTATCCAAAGTGCATTCAATGAAAAGGCGGCAATTGCAATCGGGGCTTTCTATGTGCTCTTGGGCATCTCAATGGTAGGAGCTGAAAGCTATCTGCTCTCCAGCGTGCTCTCCGGCACTTTTACAATGGTAAACGCTAATATCGATAAATTCATATGGATGCTCTTTTTTATCGTGTTCGTTGCCTGCATAAATTACCGGGGAATCTTTATCACAGGTCTTGTCCAGGATATCCTCACATATATCATGCTTGGCTTTCTCGTCATTGTATCGATCTATACATTCAGTACCCAAGATATTGCAATGAGTGCTGCGCTCCAAAGCACTCAATTTACTTTGGCAAATGTGCTCAAAGCTGCTGGTGTCGGAGTATTCCTCTATGTAGGATTCGAATGGGTCACGCCTCTTGCAGAGGAGACTACTGACTACAAACTTATTGGACGCGGCATGATGATTGCGATAGGAATTCTCTCAATAGTCTATTCCATGTTCGTGGTAGCCATGTACACAGGACTCACCAAGGAACAGCTCGTTTCAGGAACACCTATCCCTCATATTGTATTTGCGCGAAATCTTTTTGGCACTCCCGGAGTGATCTTCTTTATCTTTATGAGTATTCTGGCCTCTGTCACCTCATTCAATGCAGGCCTGCTCAATACCTCGCGGTTCGCCTATGCAATGGCGCGGGATAATGTGCTGCCAAAAGTATTCAGCAAGCTGCACCCTGATTATGCCACACCGTGGGTTTCCATACTTGCACTATTGGTCTTTGCAATAATAATCAGTTTCTTCATACTCATCACGCACCAGTACCTTTTTATTATTGTCATGGCAGCTGCATTGGAGTGCATCATTTACGTAGTAATGGCAGTTTGCGTAATCCGCTTAAGGAAAAAACAACCTGATGCAGAGCGCTCATTCAAAATTCCGTTTGGAAACCTTATCCCGATAATCACCATTGTGGTTTTCACCGGACTTGCATTGGGTCTTTTTGCCGATGTGAGCAGAGACTATTCAGGCAAAGTCCTTTTCCACAATTACTGGGTTGCGCTTGTGATGTTTGCGTTTGCCATTGCTACCACACTCTATACGCTCTTTGTTGTTCCTGTATTTAAAAATAAGGCAGCAGAGCTGGCAAAAACCAGACAGAAGCGGCGGCCTGGGCGGCAGGCGTAATAAAGACAGTGAATAGTAAAGAGTAAATAGTGAAAAGTAAGAAGCTGAAAGCTAAAAGGTGAAGGGATAAGGGTTCGGGGATTAAGGATTCAGGGGTAAGGATTAAAGGCAAAGGGACAAAGGCACAGAGGCACAAAGAAAAAAGCATTTAGCTGCCGGCAGTTAGTTACCCTCTCCCACTCATTGATGTGGACATTGAGCAGTATAAAAAAATCATCTGAAGGATGTGGTTATGGATACGATCCCAGAAGACCAGAACAGACTACTAATATGTGGGTCGTAAGGTATAAGTTTATGAGAAACTGATTGTAAAACAGAATATATTTGTTAAAATCCAAAGACAGGAGAATATATGGATGCTTCAGAGGAAGAAGTAAAAAAAATTAATAAGAAGATATTTTATAAAGAGATATTTATCGAATATCCCGTAGTATTTTTAATTATGTTTTTTGTCTTTACTAAACTTTTGCGTGTTGACATGTCTTTTGCTGGGATTTTTTGTATAACAATGTACGTTTTACTTGTTCTTCGATGTTATTGGGGTATGCGTGGGCTTAGTTGGTTACTTCCTCGTGACAAATTTAAGGAGAGTCTCAAGTCTACATCGAATAAGAAGGGTAAGGATATTCCACAATAAAGACATCTTTGTCACAAAGTATAGGGAGCATAAACGATGATAGACAAATACATGATAGCACTGATGAGTATCTTAGTTGTTGGTATAGTAGGTTTTGCTGTTTTGGAGCGGGGGATCTCTCTCTTTACAAGAGGATGGTTTGCTTCAATGGGAAGGCATATTTTCCCCACGGATAAGACAGAATTAAAACGATCGGGTCTTCAAGTCATGGTCATTGGGATATTCATTTTTACCATCTCCCTTGTGGCATTCGTGATTTGGAAATCCTTACTATAGGTAAAGATAGTATACCTAAAGAGCTATTTTATTGGAGGGACAAAGGTGTCAGGCCTTGACATAAGACGTCCTACCTATTTTTCTTCTTCGAGAGCTTGGCCATTTTTTTCTTGTTTTTCTTCTTTGTCAGATCAACGAGCGGCAGCTTCTTCTGTTTCGGAAGGTTCTGTCCCAGCATCTCGCCGATATCCATATTCCCCATGCCCAGTTTTGAGAGCATCTTCTTGCTCCCTGAAAGACCTTTGCCAAGCTTGGTCATGAGCTGACGCATACTCTTGAATCTTCCTATAAGTTCTACAACCTGATTTTTTTTCTGGCCGCAACCTTTCACGATCCTGTTTATCCTGCTGTCATCAAGACAGTCAGGATAAGTCCTTTCGCGTTTGGTCATGGAATTGATGATCGCCTCGACCCGCACAAGCTCTCTGTCATCAACTTTGAATCCCTGAGGAAGACCGCCCATCCCCATCGGAAGTTTTTCCATAATGTCAGAGAGTGAGCCCATCTTTTTGATCATCTTGAGTTGCGAGAGAAAATCTTCAAAGGTGAAATCGCCTTTAAGCATTTTTTCTGCATCTTCCTGGGCCTTTTTCTCATCAACTACTTCTTCAAAATCCTTTACCAGGCCAACAATATCGCCATAGCCGAGGATTCTGGAAGCAAGCCCTTCTGGCCTGAACTCCTCCAGTCGGTCAAGGGACTCTCCCATTCCGATAAATTTTACAGGCTTTTTCGTTACTTCCTTTATGGAAAGAGCGGCACCGCCCCGCG
>JAGVNP010000084.1 GCA_020053185.1 Deltaproteobacteria bacterium
GAGCCACCTCGAACTCGAATCTGCCCCTGATAAAACTTGTTGCACATCCTCCGGGAATATTGTGCCGCTCCAGAAGGAGCGTTTTCATCCCGCCTTTTTCAAGGCTCAATGCAGCAGTGAGCCCGCCGTTTCCTGCGCCGATGACTATGGCATCGTAATCAGGCATATTGTCCTCCAACATGAAAAAAATTTATCAAACAAAATACCGCGGAATAAGATAGGGAACCTGACGTAAAAGCTCTTTAAAAAATCTCTTTTTTGAATCTCTCAAATTTTTGAACCCGAGAAAACCGGCCAATAAAATTATAATGGCAAGGATACTTTTCATGTGACCCCCTTATTCATATTTCTCAATCAGATCTTCAGCGATCATGCCTGACGCAATTGTTGTAGGCACGCCGCCTCCAGGATGTGTGGATGCGCCAACAAGGTAAAGCCCTTTTATGCTCTTTGATTTTGCAGCAGGCCTGAAGATCGTGGTGTGCGGCACATCCTGTCTGAGCGCATATATTGCACCTTCGGGAGAAAGCAGCCGCTTTTCGAAATCCACAGGAGTGGAAAGCATTGCCACTTTCACATGATCGGCAAGCCCCGGGATATATTTCTTTGACATGTACTCAATGATCCTCTCCATCAGCACAGGCTTCTCCTTGTCCCATGTGGTGCCATTAAGTTTATAAGGCCCTGGCGCCAGCGTGAGGATGATCACATGACTTCCCTTTGGCGCAAGAGAAGGATCAGAACCTGATGTCCAGCTGATGATGCCGAATTGTTCATGGGGATATTGATTTTTCTTATACTGATTCCACCAGTAATCGCTCATCTCTTCCATAGGAACAGTCATCAGCGTGTGATGTCCTTCAAGCGGCGGTTCATAATCAACACCAAGATAGAACATGGGTGTTGCCATTGAATACTCGTAGCTCTTCACGCCGATGAGGGCCAGCCTTGGTAGATGCTCTTCGCCTATCAGGTCAAGGTAGAGTTTTTTTGCATTGATGTCAGATATCACAAGATCGGATGTGATCTCTGTTCCGTCAGAAAGCGCCACTCCTACTGCCTTCTTATCTTTGATGATCACCTTCTTTACAAGCGTGTTGAGTTTTACTTCCATGCCGAATTTTTTTCCGCACCGCATAAATGCTTCAGGAATGCCGATCATTCCGCCTTTGCTGTAGTGGATGCCGTCATGCTCTGACCATGGTATCATGGCAATGTAGCCGGGGCAGAGTTCGGGCGGCAGGCCTCCGTAGAATGTCTGATAAGAAAGAGACTCTCTTATCCTTTCATCCTTGAAATATTTTTCGATCACGTCCTGGTAGCTTGCGGCAAACATTGGCCCGTATTTGAGGAGAGCAGGCGTGCGTGCGAACATTTTAACCATATCAGCAACAGTGTTTACAGGCGCAGTGAAAAATCCCTTGAATGCAGCATCCAGAAAACCCTGCATATGCTTGGCATACTCGAACCATCTTTTTCCATCTTCAGGGGATATTTTTGAGATTGCTTGAGCAGTGCCTTCGCTCGATATTGGATATTTGATCTTTGTCCCGTCTTTCAGGATCACGGTGTACACAGGATCGCAGGCAACAAGGTCAACCTCTTTCCACAGAGTTGTACCAAGACGCTCGAATGCCCAGTTGATCACCTCTGCGTCTTCGATGAGGGATGCGCCGAGATCAAATAGAAATCCGTCTTTTTCAAAAGTGGAGCAACACCCTCCTATGCGATCGCTCTGCTCGATGATGAGAACTTTGCGGCCTTTCTTTGCCAGAAGAGATCCTACACTCAATCCGCCGCATCCTGCGCCAATGATCAAGACATCATAATCGGCCATAGTTTTTCCTCCCTTGCAAGAGTCACACACATGACAGCAACAGAGATATTTCAAGGACAATGTATTCATATCATAAGAAAAAAAATATTGACAAGAAAAAAATAAGTGAGTATTACTAACCTACGCGACAGATGTCCTCCATTGAATAGATTTTTCTTGCATAAAGGCTGGTTAAGCTGGACTTTGTATTTGGTGAGTGTTATTTGCCAAACCGCAAGATTGACGGGTATTATCAGAAAAATCTCAGCATGCGGTGTTATTTCATAAAACGTTTGAATAAGGGGGGTGCATAAAATGCGAAAGACATGGCTTTTTCTATCAATGCTCTTTTTCCTATGTGCGTCGAACACATGGTCAAGCGATGTGCTCGCAAAAAAAACTCTGAACCGTTGGGTAGATCCTGTGATCATGGAGGGAAGACTCGCAGGCGATGTGATCGGCTCCCCTCTTTCTAACATACGCCTGTATTCATTCAGGGACGGCTCCTTTAAACCCATCCTGTTTCAGATCGATGAGATGACAGAAGACGGCGACTGGATACTTCCTGACGGCCCAACCCCGAACAAAGAACTCAGCAACGGAAAGCTCGATACATGGGACAAAATAGTATTCATGGCAGATGACTCTGGCGACAGGGTTTCGAAAGATGCGTGGGTTTCAGGCTATAACAAAGGCGTTGAGATCGAGATAACTGATCCGCTCACAAAAGAAAAAGCATGGTGCTATTTATTATCCTTTGCCTCATCGGTGCCTGCAAAATCATCCCAGCCTGATTATATCCATTACGATTATGCAACCGAGACCTTTACATCGGATTACTGGGGCGCAGAGTATATTATTACCGATGCCGGCTTGCACACCACCTGGTATAAAAAACACTGGACTCCAAAATCATCAGGAGGAAACGGGGAGAATTATATTGATAGAGCAAAGTGCAGGGTAACCTTTAAAGCGCTTTTCGGCACAGTTCCCATTCGATTGAATGAAGAGCAGCTTGAAAGCGATGTGCTTGCCTACAGGGTTGGGCCTGTGCGGTTGAACAAAAGATCCGAACAGTATGCCCGTATACCAGGCGGATTCAAAGCGCTTCGAGTAGTTGCTGACTGCATGTATTACCGCAATGCAGTCACTGTGCCTCTGGCAATAAATGCTCCTTTTAACATGAATGTCTTTCTGTCATCTGCTGTTATCAGGTTTGGCACCGATCATAGCGAAGGTGCCATAGGATCAATGCTCTACAATTCCTGCAATCCCAAAGGAGCTCTTATAGACGGCAAAATGGGCGAGGCAGAAAAAAACTGGAATCCTGAGTTTGACAAGTGGAGGCTTTTGACCGGGGACTTCGGTACTTTCATGACCCGGACCATACTCACACCTGAAATCAAAGAAAATGTAACGATCTCCATGGGCCTTATTGATGATGTCAACCAAGCATTGCCGCCTGAGGCCTACCCGGGAAGCATCGGTTTTCTCTGGCAGGACTGGGACATCTCAAAAGCACACAAAGGAAAGTATTACATGTTCATCGAATTCTATTTTCTCCCCAATTACAAATCAGGCGATGAGGTTCAATACATAAACTACATGGATAATGTGGTGAAAGTAAGGACAGGAAATCAGGAAGGAGACAGCCAGGCCCTTCTGCTATCCAATCTTGGCAAAAAATATAAAAGCATCAGGATAAAGAAAAAGAAGTAGTGAAGAATTTATAATTTAGCGGGCTTTTGCCCGCATAAAACATAAGGAGGTGTGTATATGAAACAAGAGGATTACATATGGGATTATCGGAATCCATACGCTTGGATGCAGAAGGTAAGGGAGAACTCATTTCCTCCAATGATCATCACCTGCGCCGTCACAGGCGGCGTGCAGGGAAAAGAGATGAACGAAAATCTCCCTGAAAGCGCTGAAGAGCAAGCAGATGCGGTCTATGAGATTTACAAGGCTGGTGCGGTCTCCGTGCATGTCCATGCGCGAGACCCGAACAATCTGTCCATGACAACTAAAAACGCAGAAGACTATTCGCGCGTAAATAAACTTATCAGGGAACGCTGTCCTGATATCATTATCAACAACACCACAGGCGGCGGCCCATGGCTCACTATTGAAGAGAGAATGTGCTGCTTGTTTGCCGATCCAAAGCCTGACATGGCAAGCCTCAATCTGGGGCCGTTCATGCTGAAAGTTCCGCTAAAGGACAGAAAAGAGCCCCTGCTTCATCCGCGGCCCGGATATATGTTCGATGCATGCATACCCACAGGCTACAGCGATGTTAACATGTATGCAAAAACCATGAAGGAAAAAGGAATCAAGCCGGAGATCGAGCTTTATCATCCCGGCCAGTACTGGGTGCTTCAGGATCTTATGATGGGGGGAAATATCACGCCTCCTTACATGATCCAGTTTGTAATGGGTTTCCAGACATCCTCATTCCCTACCCCGGCAAACGTACTCGGACTCATCAATGAGCTTCCGCCGCAGTCCATGTTCTCTCTGATCGGCGTTGGCCCATACCAGCTTTCAATGAATGTGTTCTCCATAATGATGGGCGGACATATACGTGTCGGCATGGAAGACAACCTGTATTTTAAAAAAGGAGAAAAACTCAAGAGCAATGCGCAGCTCGTAACGCGCATCAAGAAGATCGCAGAGGAGATGAACCGCGAGGTAGCCACACCAAAACAGGCGCGCGAAATACTGGGGCTTCCCAAAGCGTCATAGAGACATAAATATTTCTCAATTAGGATTTTGTGAAACAGAACTTTGCGCAATTGTCATTTCGAGGAGCATAAGCGACGAGAAATCTTAACTTTATTGCATTTTCAAGATTTCTCACTTCGTTCGAAATGACCCAATAACCAATTGTGCAAAGATCTAGTGAAACAATTTTAAAAACAGGAGGATTGCATGTCCACAACAGAGAATCTCTATTATGAAGGCAGAATCAAAGTACCCTACAAATGGAATGTGGGGCAGATCGGAAGCCAGTTCCTTGTGAATCTCAGAGACAAAAAAGAGATCTGGGGAATCAAATGTCCGAAATGTGGCAAGGTCTATGTGCCGCCAATAAAAACCTGCTGGGAATGTTTTGTTCCAACAGAAGAATGGGTAAAGCTAGGCGATACAGGAACCATTGAGTCGTTCACCGTGGCGCACTACACAAACCAGGTCATGCCGAAAAACACGCCTGTCATCTACGCGCTAATCAAGCTCGACGGCGCAAGCGGATCTATCCTGCATCTCATAGGCGATGCTGATCCTGAAAAACTGAAAATCGGAATGAAGGTGAAAGCGGTCTTTGCGGACAACAGGACAGGTAATATCCTGGATATCAAACATTTTGCACCAATAAAGGCATAAGGAGTTTTCATGGAAAAGTTATCGATTGTTGGTGTTAGTCAGACAAAATACGAGCGGCACAAGGAAGATACATTCGATGAGTTGGTGTTCGAGGCAGTCAGCGCAGCCCTAACAGATGCAGGCGCTGAGATCAAAGATATCGATAATGTGATCACTGTATCCAATGACTTCTGGGACGGCAGAACAATCTCATCCATGGCTGTTACAGAAGCATGC
>JAGVNP010000094.1 GCA_020053185.1 Deltaproteobacteria bacterium
CACGGTCTCGCCATAGTCGAGCTGTTCGTCGATGCCGAACGCATCCCATGATCCCCCAGACTGTCCAGTGCCTCGTACGTCTACAGTTACCGCAGCATAGCCATGCTTGATTATAGACTCATCGACCATAGAGGCTGAACTACCGTTGTATGCGGTCTGGACCAGAATGGCCGGGAACGGACCCGGCAAAGAGTTTCCATCGGTATCTGCCGGCAGCGTTACATAGACAGCGAGATTGGTGCCGTCACGCTCAATAGTGATAAATTGCAGGTCAAGAGCAGCTGTGTTCGGATAGGGATCATATGTAGGGGTATAGTCCACCCATTGCGCACCATCATTCGAGGTAATCACATACTCATCCTCACTGATCGAACTTCGAGTGCCTAGGGTAGTTATATTGTCACTGCCATTTTCGTCACCTTCGCCACTGCCAACAACCCCGCAACCTGGAATTACGATACCAACAAAAAGAATAACCAATAACAAGACAGTTGAGTTCAATATTTTGGAATACGGCTTTTTTTGCATAATCACCTCCGATGCATCTATTCTCATCACTGACAAGATTTCCATTTTAACGTATGTTTATTTTATCACATAACATCGTTTCATAACAATAACGGGATGAATAAAAAACATTTATACAAGTTACGATCTGCGAGGAGGGATAATCCTTACTCCTTAATCCATAATTCTTAATTCCTCTGCGCCTTTGGAAAAACCTATTGCCATATTTCATAAAACCCTTATAATAAATTTATAATAAATCAACATCGGATGATATTTCCCCTATGGGGTATGTAAAAGGAGGTCTCATGAAAAAGATATCTTTTCTTATTGTCCTTGTCCTTATGCTTGCAGGCTGCTCGGCAAATGGAGACAAAAATAATCTGCCGATTGCAGATGCAGGAAAAGACCAGATCGTTGAGATAGGTAAGTCAGTTCTCTTTGACGGATCAGGATCATCAGGAGACATCTCTTCTTATGCATGGGATTTCGGGGATGGGACCAGTGCAACAGAAAAACAGCCAACCCATACATATGACACAAAAGGAATCTATACAGTAACCCTCACTGTAACAGATTCAAAAGGAGCACAGAATTCTGATGCTGCCACTATAAACACCCTGTACAATAAAATCCTTGGCGATAGTTTTTCACCCAAAGTCTATTACGGAAAATCTTACCTGGCAATGTATACCGGCAGTGACAGCTATCAAAACGACCACGGAAAAAAACTGCTCTACCTGGAAGGCAATCCAAACTCATATGTCAATACAGATGCATATGAGCGGGGCTATGCAACAGGTTATCTCTGTCCTGACGAAGTCTATACCTTGACCCATGATTATATAGATAGCCTTATTTTCGAGCTGATCGGCGCTCCAGAGGAAGGACTTTCCGAGGTCTGGCCTCTGATAAAACCAGTGCTAGTTAAAGCAGCTTGTGCCAATCAGGATACAATCCCTAAGGAGTTTCTTGATGAAATGAAGGGTATGGCCGCTGGGGTTGCAGATAGTCCATACAATACCCGTGGAGACGTAACGTATGAAGACATACTTACTATAAACTGCGGATTTGATGCTCTGGAAGCCCTGTACATGAACTTCGGTGCGGTTTTCATGTGCAACGAGTTCGGGGTATTCGGCAATGCAATCACAGAAGGAAATCTTTTCCATGGTCGCGACTTCATGTTTCCTACAGGCGGAGACTCATTTTCTGATATATCTATGCTCATCGTGCAAAAACCAGAAAGCGGGCATGGTTTCCCATTTGTAGCTGCCGCTGCACCAGGTTTTGTGGGTATTCCTACAGGACTTAACACTAAAGGCGTAAGCTGCGGAACGGATGTAGTGTACTCTGTTTTTTCACGTCCTGTTGTGACCGGCATGGGAACCTTGCTCATGGTCAGAAGCGTGGTCCAATTTGCCCCATCAATGGCTGAGGGTGTTGATATCATCAAAAATGCTGTCCGTGCAGTGCCATGGCTGTATCTGATTGCAGATGGCATCACAGAATACGATGGAAACCAAGAAAAATCTGATGCTGTTGTGCTCGAAACTGAGGCAAGCACAATTGTTCCTCCTGGCAATGACCTAATTGATAATATAAGCAATCTCTTGATCGACCAGGGTGTTGATTTTGAATTCCCCGCTGATCCTTTGTATGATACTGGGCTTGCGATAGAGGGTGTAACAGGATACCGCGGAGATCGCGGAGTGATGCTGAGGACTTCAGACTGGATACAGACATCAGGGGATTTACCCATCGACTATCCCCAACAACAGGAGGACAAGCCAGATCTGGTTGCAATGACCAATCACTACATAATCCCTGAGATGGTAGCTTCAAACCCTTCCCTGTTTTTTGCTGAGTACAATCCCGTTGGACAAGGACCGGGCACCTACTACGGTGGAAGCTCCGGACCGCGTTATGATGAGTTTATTGGATTGCTCAAAGATAAATACGGATCAATAGACCATGTTGCTGCAATGTGGCTAATTGACTTCCTGAATCCTGCTGCCCCTAATAGCTGGTATTACGGTACAGACACAACACAGTCAGTAAAAGGACACCATGC
>JAGVNP010000126.1 GCA_020053185.1 Deltaproteobacteria bacterium
ACCTGCATAGGCCCAGGTTGCCTTTAGCGGATATCCGCAGTTTTTGGATATCTTCATGATGGCATCGTTTTCTTTGAGCACCTCTGCAGAGAATCCTGCAATTCCATGCTCGCGTGCGATCTGTATCAGGTACCACAGCATGAATGTCCCGATACCGCGGCCCTGGTATTCAGAATGCACGGTGAGTGCAACATCTGCGGCATTTGTTGCAGGGTCTCTCACATATTGTGCAAGTGCAACGACCTTTTCCTGTTCTCCACGGCTCTCATTTCCAACAATTCCGATGATTGCCATCCTGTCTTCATAATCTATTACCACTACAGGCTGCGCCATATCATGCGAGAAGGATTTGATGTTTCTGAAAAACCGTTTATAGAGGTCATTATCAGGCAGAGAGTAAATGAGTTCCTGAACCTTTTTCTCATCAGTGGGTTTTACAGGCCGCCAGAATATCTCAGTGTCCCGATGGTCAATCCAATATGTTTCATAACGCTCCGGGTATATTGCGCCTGTAGGCAGGGCTTGATCTTTATATACATAGCTCTTTGCCTTGGCTGCATTGAGGAGGTCTTCTCTGTAATTTGGGTGAGCGATATTGATAAGAGCCAAAGCCCGCTCCCTGATGGATTTGCCATGCAGATAAGCAATGCCATATTCTGTGACTACATAATGTACATCACCCCTGTTAAGAACTACGCCGCTTCCTTCTTCAAGGTGGGAAACGATCCTTGATGATTTGCCGTCAGTAGTAACAGAGGGCAGGGCAATAATGGATTTTCCGCCTTTAGACCTGGAAGCGCCGCGTACAAAATCAACTTGGCCACCGATCCCGCTATAGAACAGAGATCCAATTGAGTCAGAACAGACCTGACCCGTGAGGTCAACGCTTAAGGCCGCATTGATCGAAACCATCTTGTTGTTCTTTGCGATCACAAACGGGTCATTCACATAGTGTGCAGGATGAAATTCAAACATGGGATTGCCATTGATGAAGCTATAGAGCTTTTGAGAGCCCATGCAGAAACTGGTAATCACCTTTCCGCTATGGAAGTTCTTTTTTCTGCAAGTTACTACTTCCTGATCAATGAGATCGATTAACCCGTCAGTAAACATCTCGGTATGGACGCCAAGATCTTTTTTGTCTTTGAGTTGTTTCAGTACGGCATTGGGAATAGAGCCATATCCTACCTGGATTGTGGACTCATCTTCGATGAGGTCTGCAATATATTTTCCAATTTGCTGTGCAGTCTCGCCCGGATCGTCCATGCGAAATTCAGGGATGGTTTTATTACTTTCAACAAATGCATGAATCTGAGAGACATGGAGAAAACTATCTCCTAAGGTTCTCGGCATGTTGGGATTTACTTCAGCTACCACATAATCAGCACACTCAGCAGCGGTCTTTGTGACATCTACTGAAACACCTAAGCTTACGTAACCGTATTCGTCAGGAGGTGTAACAGAGATCAGTGCTGCATCAATATGTATTCTGCCACTCTCGAAAAGCAGAGGTATTTCAGAAAGGAATAGGGGGGTATAATCGGAACGGCCCTGCCAGATCGCCTCACGCGTGGTTGATCCGACAAAAAACGCATTGTGGCGAAAGGTTTTTGAAAAGCGCTCCTGTGTATATGGCGCATCGGTTACAGTGAGAAAATGCATGATTTCTGTGTCAGCCAGATTCAGGGACATATCCATGAGGGTCTGAACAAGAACCTGTGGCTCTCCGCACCCGGAGCCGATAAATATTCGTGAGCCCCTACGCAGAGGTTTCAAAGCCTGTTTAGGCTCAAGCAGTTTTTCCTTATAATAATTTTTCCATGAATCTTTCATACAATTTCGCCTAGACGAGATTTCCCCCATCACATGGGATACATGCGCCGGTAGTAAAAGATGCTGCATCTGATACAAGGTAGAGAACTGCACCTGCCATCTCGCTTGGTTGACCATGTCTGCCCATTGGGATCTGCTGAAGCGCATAATTATAGATCATCTCATTTTCAAGAAGTGCTGCTGCAAACTTTGTTTCTGTAAGGCCAGGCAGCAGAGCATTTACCCTGATATTTTTAGTTGCCAGCTCTTTTGCATATGCCTTGGTCATTGAGATGAGGCCGGCCTTGGTGATAGAATAGATTCCCTGGAAAGGTGCTGGACGGACACCATTGACAGATGCCACATTCACAACAGAACCTCCGCCGCTTTCCATCATCAGTTTTGCCGCATACTGGATCATAAAGAATGGGCCTTTTAAGTTTACATCATTCGTTTTATCCCAGATGCCCTCATCAGCACCCAGCATCTCGCCAAAATATGGGTTTGTTGCAGCATTGTTGATAAGGATGTCCAGACGTCCGAATTTTGATTTTATCTCATCGAAGAGCGCTTTTATCTGCCCCATATTCCCTGTATGGCAGACAATAGAAGTTGCCTTGCCGCCCAATGCCTTGATCTTTTCAGCAACTGTATTGAGACCATCGATTTTTCTGCTTACAAGGATCACATGAGCGCCATATTCGGCCAATGTTATGGCAATTGCCTCACCGATCCCTCTGCTTGCGCCAGTGACAAGTGCAATTTTTCCATTCAAAGAAAAGTTAACCATGGTCATAGCTTACCTCCAAATTCAAATATATAACTGGAAAGTAGTATAATGGTATTGTTTATTCTGTCAACATGGGAACACATAAGAAGCTGATAATGCTAGGCACAAAGTAACAAAGGCACAAAGGTTATTTCTTTGTGCCTCAGTGCCTGTTAACTTTGTGCCTGATTAATCAAGAAATGATCTCAGTTTTTTGGATCTGCTTGGATGCCGCAGTTTTCTGAGGGCCTTGGCTTCGATCTGTCGTATTCTTTCCCTGGTTACAGTGAAATCTTTGCCAACTTCTTCCAGGGTGTGGTC
>JAGVNP010000043.1 GCA_020053185.1 Deltaproteobacteria bacterium
ATACTCTCTCTCCTTGCATCAACACCTGGGAAGGTGTTTCCCAGGGAGAGCATTCTTGACCATCTCTGGGGAACAGAAAAAGCTGTAATTGACAGAACAGTGGATGTGCATATCACGCATTTAAGGGAAAAACTTGGGTCTGCGGGTGAGCTTATCAAGAATGTAAGAGGCATAGGATACAAAATAGAAGAATGAGAAAACCTATATTTTTAAAAATTTTTACTGGCTATCTTCTCATTGCAATTGCGATCACTGGCATTACTACTGCTGTTTCCTTTAAGATAATCCGTTCTTTTTACATCGATACTACTGCTAGAAATCTCGAAAACCTCAGTGTGCCAATAATGCTAACAATCTCTCCACTCTGGGATCGAGGCCGTTTTTCTGAAATGGAGGATCTGGTCAAAAGGCTTGAGTCTCCCATACAGGCACGGATCACTGTACTGAATACTGAAGGAATCGTGCTTGCAGATTCCGAAAAAGATCCCAAGACTCTGGAGAGCCATTTGTCCAGGCCAGAAGTGGCCTCTGCGATTCAAGGTAAGATTGGCCGCTCTATCCGCTACAGTACAACGATCAAGAAAGACATGCTCTATGTTGCGCTTCCGGTTCAGCAAGATGGAATGACAAAAGGTGTGATCCGTTTGAGTGTGCCGCTTCATGATATTGATGTCATGCTCGCTGAAATACAGGATCACATCCTGAA
The DNA here is from genome assembly GCA_020053185.1 of Deltaproteobacteria bacterium. Classification (GTDB taxonomy): domain Bacteria; phylum Desulfobacterota; class Desulfomonilia; order UBA1062; family UBA1062; genus JAGVNP01. Next base: position 707 of record JAGVNP010000043.1, read on the forward strand.
AGTATTTTTTGCAGTTATTGTTATTTCTCTTTTTGTTGCTCTTATCTTTACCCATATTCTCGCAAGCCCGATTCGAAAGATGAAAGAAGCATCAAAAAAAGTGGCTCAAGGAAATTTCAAAGAAAAAGTTGCCATCAAAGGAAATGACGAACTGAGTGATCTTGCAAAGAGTTTCAATGAGATGACCATACAGCTTGAAGCATCCTTTTCCGAAATATCGAAAAACAAGGAAGAGCTGGAGAGCATCGTCTCTTCTATTTCCGAAGGGCTTTTTCTCCTGGATAAACAGGGCAGGATCATTCTATTCAATAACAGTGCAAAAAAAATCACAAAGACAGATGCAATTGCAAAAAAATATTACTGGGAGGTCTTGCGTTCTCATAAGATTACAGAAATCCTTTCCGAAAAAGAAAAAGACAATGTGGTAGAAGAGATTACGCTTGATGACAAGGTCTATCTATGCAGCATCACCCCTCTGACAGGAGGCCGAACAATCCTCCTTCTCCATGATATTACCGAGATGAAAAAGATGGAGGATTTAAAACGAGATCTCGTGGCCAATGTATCTCATGAACTCAGAACTCCGCTTACTGCCATAATGGGTTTTACTGAGACCTTGCTTGAGGATGCTGATGACAAGAACAAAGAATACCTCTCCATTATCAAGAGGCATACGGACAGGCTTATTAATCTTATCCAGGATTTACTCAACCTCTCAGAGCTCGAGGAGAAAGGCTTTCGGATCATCATTGAACAGGTGGACGTAAAGTCGCTCATAGAAAATATCATGACTATATTTGAGCCAAAGGTCAGGGAAAAAGGTTTGGATTTTAGCATAAATGCATCAGGGCCTATGCTGATCAACGCAGATCCCTTTAGGCTCGAACAGTTATTCACAAACCTCATCGACAATGCCATCAAGTATACGGAAAAGGGAAAGATCTCGGTGAACATGGAGATGAGGCAAGAAAAGGCAGTGATAAAAGTACAGGATACAGGGATCGGGATATCAAAAGACAATCTTTCCAGAATATTTGAGCGCTTTTATGTGGTGGATAAATCCAGATCGAGAAGTCTTGGCGGCACAGGTCTTGGTCTGGCCATTGCAAAACATGTAGTATCTCTCCACGAAGGAATTTTAGAGGTAGAAAGCACACCATACATGGGCACCACCTTTATTGTCACACTTCCAGTAAAAGCTAAGACATAAGAGAGTAGCGATCTTGGTAAAAACCTTTAACGATTAAGGCCTCATAAAATAGAAGATATATAGCAGAGATCGAAGATTTTGATTAAAAAGCATATCTGGACTTTTTTGGGTAGACAACCACCTATTGCCTGGTATTGCAAAATTACCTTGCAATTTTGCATCAACAATGATATATGCCAGATATGCATTATATCAGACGCAAGATGATGGACATAATTGAAGCCCGCATTAAACGCGAGCAGGTAATTGTTGTTACCGGTGCCCGTCAGACTGGAAAAACTACGCTCTGTGAACATCAACTGCCCGAGTTATTGAATTCACCCTTCACATATATATCGTTTGATGATCCTGATGAAAGGGCTCGTTTTCAAAAAAACGCTGTTTCTGTTTTACGATCAATAGAAACACCATTAATCATTCTTGACGAGGTGCAGAAAATTCCTTCTCTGTTTGATCCATTAAAGCTTGTGGTGGATCAGCAAGCCAAGAAAAAAGCTTCCCAGATCTTTGTGCTCACTGGGTCGTCCCAGCTTCTTCTGATGAAAAACATCAAAGAAACCCTTGCGGGCCGAGTTGCTCTTTGCAACCTATCCGCTTTCTCTCTCTCAGAAGTAGCAGAGAGTACAGAGTCTTCACTGCTTACAAAGATATGGACAGCCAATGCTTTACCGAAAAAAGATTTGGAGAAATTTAATGCCCTTTCTCCTGAAACAAGCAGAAGGCTGATGCGTTTAAGAGACGAGCATCAGGCTTGGGGAGGATATCCTCCTGTATGGCAGAGAAAAGAAAAAACAGAAAAATTTTCCTGGCTCAAAGATTATAGAAAAACCTATCTGGAGCGGGATATATTTGATGTGGGTCAGGTGGCCAATATTGACACCTTTGCAATGGCGCAAAAGCTTCTCTGTGCACGTACAGCCAATATTCTCTCAATAAGCGAAGTGGCCCGTGACTTGTCTCTGGCTGTCAACACAGTAAAGCGCTATCTGAATCTTTTGGCTGCATCTTTTCAGTGTTATCTGCTTCCGCCATATTATGAGAATATAGGCAAGCGATTTGTAA
>JAGVNP010000014.1 GCA_020053185.1 Deltaproteobacteria bacterium
AGTTTTCTGAATACTCCAGAGAAGAGTTTTCCGATGCAGCAAATAAAGTGAAAAGATCTATAGGAAGGAGCCCGCTAGAAATTGCACTCAGGGCAACGCTTAGTGATTTGGAAGGAAGTCAAGGCAAGATTGCGGTAATTGTATTCAGCGACGGACAGAACATGGGGTCTGCGCCACTAGATGCAGTAGCACAGATGAAGGAACAACTTGGCAAGAGGGTATGCATACACACGGTGCTCTTGGGGGATAGCGAAAAAGGCAAGGAGCTTATGGAAAAGATTACCCAGGACGTCGGGTGCGGGTTTTCTGTAAATGCGGATGATGTCTCGTCAGAAGAAGGCATGGCGGATTTTGTCGAAAAGGTTTTTCTTGCGAAAGCTGATGACTCGGATGGGGATGGTATAAAGGATGCTTTTGATAAATGTCCTGATACTCCTGAGGGTGTAATGGTAGATGAAAAGGGATGCCCTATAGATAGAGATGGCGACGGTATTCCTGACTATCTGGACAAGTGTGCTGATACGCCGAGAGGAGCAGTCATTGATGAAGTTGGTTGTCCTCTGGACAGCGATGGCGATGGCGTTTTTGATGGTCTTGATAGGTGTACCAATACACCAAAGGGTGTTAAGGCGGACAAGTATGGATGCTGGACTCTTAGGCTTGAAGATGTGCTCTTTGATTTCGGAAAATGGGACATAAAGCCGCAGGCAAGTTCTGAATTGGATGAAGTGGTGAAGGTGCTGGAAATAAATTCAAATCTCAGGGTAGAGGTTCAGGGTCATACTGACAATGTTGGAAGTGATGAATTTAATAAAAACCTCTCTGAAAATCGCGCAAAAGCAGTGGTGGATTATCTGATCAATAAAGGCATTGATTCAAAGAGGCTCAGTTTTTCAGGTTACGGAGAGTCTAGGCCGGTTGCATCTAATGATGCAGATGAGGGAAGGGCTTTAAATCGAAGAGTAGAGTTCCAGCCAATCCAGTAAATGGGTTGGTATCTTCTCCTAAGGAGGAAAGAATATGAAAAATTTTCAAAGAAAAAAGGTGATTGGCGGTATTGTACTTCTGGTATGTCTTGTAACTTTTTCTTCGTGCGGATTTTTTCTCTATCCTGAGCGGAGGGGTCAGACAGGGGGACAGATAGATGCTACCGTGTTTTTACTTGATTTGGTTGGGTGCTGTTTTTTCCTTGTACCAGGTTTGATCGCATTTGCTGTGGATTTTACATCAGGCACTATTTATCTGCCCGGGGGGGATAGATCCGAGATTGAAGTGATCCATGCAGACAAGGCAATGCTGACAAAAGATGGATATATTGAATCAATTGTGTCAACACACCTTGGGAAAAAGATATGTCTGGATAGCAACTCTACAATTATGCTTAAGCCCAATCCTAATGAGGATGTAAAGGCGAGTATTAGTTACCTGAATGGTAACATAAATGATTATACAGTGGTGGCAAGGTTTTTAAGTCAGCATGGACAGGAGTATGCATTTTCAGGAGGGTCGTATACCCATAATTAACCAATTTGGGTAGCCAAGAAGGGAACAATGAAAAAAAATATCTACAGAGTATTGGGATTAGCCATTCTTTTTTTGGCGCTGGTTGCCTTTTGTGGAACGAAAGATGCCTCGGCAGAAGTGAATTTCAACCTCAACATTGGCCCGCCGCGGATCGTAGTTGCGGCGCCCCCTGCTGTAGTCTTTATACCCGATTTACAGGTATACTTCGTTCCCGGCCTGAAGTTCGACGTATTCTTTTATGACGGGTACTGGTGGTCTCCACGTCGGAATGGATGGTACCGCGCAAGCGAATATAACGGACCGTGGCATGGTGTGAAAAGACGCTATGTCCCCGGCCCTGTATATCGTGTTCCAGCGGATTACCGGTCCATATACAAGAAGGAAAAGCCAATACCTTACGGGCAGTGGAAGAAACAGGGGTACAAGGGCGGTGGTAATCAAGGATATGAAAGCCAAGGTAACAAATACAAAGACAGTGGTAATAAAGGAAAAGGAAATGGCAAGAAATAGGCCGAGTTGAACCTGACTACCAAACTCGCCAAAGAGGTAAACGGTTTGATGGATGTAATGAGACGGATGCTCATAGTGACAACATGAAGGAGCCTGCATCCGGAAAGAACATAGCATTCATCAAACCTCTCTTTTTGTTCCTCCTGGCAGTATCAATCTTGAGCCCCAGCAGCGGATGTGCGACCTTGCCGGATGTCTCTGAAAAGATTGATGCGGCGCAGACCGCGCAGGACCCGTGCCAAATCGTAACGGCCAAAGGACTTTTATCTCCCCAAAAAAGCAAGGTTATCATGGAACGGCTGAAACAATCGGTCGACCAGACGGACATTCTGGAACGCCAAACTGTGGTGGTAGAATCGGTCACCGAAAGCCCGCTGACGAAAGGAAACAAAGTCACTCTCCTCGACGATGGCCAAGCTACCTATGCCGCAATGTTCAAAGCCATTCAGAGTGCCCAAGATCATATCAACCTTGAAACCTTTATCAT
>JAGVNP010000058.1 GCA_020053185.1 Deltaproteobacteria bacterium
ATGCCGAATTTAGCACACATGACATCAATCTTTTCAGCAAGGCTTGATGCCATCTCAATGTTCCCTTCAAGACCAGCCCACACAACCCTGGGTCTTTTCTCGTTAGGAAATGAACCAAGCCTCTTCAGGCAAAAGTTGAGATCAGGATAATTCTGCGCAATTGTGTCCAGATCTGATGATATATCTTTTACTAGAACCTCTTCAATATCCCCTAGAAATTTCAAGGTGAGATGGATGCTTTCTGGCCTAACCCATTTTACTTGAGGATAGCGAGCCCTTAGCTCAAAAATTATGTTGGCCAGGGCTTTTCTCACTTCATCATTTATTGGAAGAGCGATGAATGTCCTTATCATAAATATACATCCTCAGCAAAAAGAGCGCGACCTTTGCAGTGATGAGCTTGTTCCTTTGTCTGTCAAAAGAGAATTGGAATACTCTTTGTGTATGATCATTCATGGTGCCTACAGCAATCCAGACCGTTCCTACTGGCTTTTCCTCAGATCCGCCTGATGGCCCGGCAATTCCTGTAGTGGCAATTCCCACATCAGCCCCAGTCATCTTAAGCACTCCTTCGAGCATTGCTCCTGCAACCTGTTCACTTACAGCCCCATGTTTTTTGAGAGCTAAAGAAGAAACATTGAGCAGCTTCTCTTTTATCTCATTGCTATAGGCAACTATAGATCCTTTAAAATACTCGGAACTGCCTGGCACCTGGGTAATAAGATGTCCCGCAAGACCGCCGGTACATGACTCTGCACATGCCACAGTAAGACCTCGCTGGCTAAGGATCAAACCAAATGAAGAACTCAAATCTTCAGCTTCCAATACATATTTACCCAATTTTTCCCGAATCTCTTTTTCGAGTTTTCTTGGAGCTATAACCTTTACCTCCATGTCCTTTGGCAAGAAACTGCACTGATTTGCCAAGACCCCGATATGTTGGACTACCTCATTTTCTCTCAGGCCAAAGATGGGGATATCAACCTTTTCTGAAACATGGTCTGGAATTGGGCCAAGGATAATTTTCATCATAGTTAACGCTTCAGCAGGCACACCAGGCAGAAAAACTATACGGGTCCCTCTAATTTCTATATCAATTCCTTTTGCATAACCTACTGGGTTTTCTATGCGCTTTTCTAAAACTTCCTTAAGACCTAATTTTTCTTTAAGAGTATTTATTGCAATGTATGTTGTATCATCCGGCGTATCTCCAAGACCGCCTGTTACCACTATCATGTCTACCTTGCCCACAAATTCGACAATGGCTGATGAGAGAATGTCCGGCCTGTCATGTATAAACCTTGTTTCCTGAATATGGATACCCTTGGCGGCAAGCATTATTGCAAAAGGCTGCATTAATACATCATCCTGATGACCGGAAAGGAGTTCAGATCCGGTAACAAGAAGAGACGACCTCATGAAAAACGCCTTTTGACATAAAGCACAAAAGCAGTAAAAGCTCCGGCAATCATGTCATCCAGCATAATCCCTGTGCCGCCGTTGGTATTCCTTTCTATGTTTCTGATGGGAGAAGGCTTTATGATGTCAAATATCCTAAACACTACAAATCCGAGAAAAACATCTTTTATACGCTTTGGCCTTGAAACAAGAGAAATCAGCATCCCTACAACTTCGTCAATAACCACCCTGGACGGGTCCCTGCCCCAGACATTTTCCATTTTTGAGGAACTTATTATGCCCAATACTGCGAGAATGGATGTGAAAAGAAGATACCAGAATAAAGAAAGTTTTCTGATTATAAAAAACAAGGGAATGGTTGCAAATGAAGCAACTGTACCAGGTGCAGTAGGCGCATTGCCCACACCAAAGAACGTAGCTATTATTCTATAAAATTTTTCCAACATGAGTCTTTATTTAAGAGATTTAGCGCTGCCTACCCTGGAAATCGACGGAGAGAACTTTTTGGATGAGATCATTTCCTCTATGCCTTTAAGAATCGTTCCATAACTTTCAATGGCCTGCTTTCCTGCCTGTGTAAGATGGGCTCCAGTCCGTCCATGCCGACCTTTCTCAAGGAACTCAGATCCAAGCCTTTTTTCGTAAACCCTCACCTTTCCCCATGCTGCCCGGTATGACATCCCGAGTTCCTGGGCAGCTTTATGGAGTGACCCGTATTTCTCTACACGGCTAAGTATTTCATAGATGCCCATTCCAAAAACAGGAATACCGTCCTTTTCCAGCCAGAACTTACATCCAATCTTCATCATATAGCCATGATACCACGCAGCATTCAAACTTTCAACATGCCTGATTTAAGGTGACACAAAATGGGAAAACATCAAAAACAGCTCGCTCAATGCCATCTTGAGATTGATATTCTCGCTGGCCCCGGTTCTTATTCCATTGAGACATCCTAAAACCTGATCAATGTCATGGTATGGGATATGCCTGAAAGGGATATCATAGAGTTCTTTACTGATAAGAATTTCCCCGCCATCTTTCATCACCATAATATCTCTTACCACAGATTCTATTATAGAAAGCAGGATCGGAATAAGGTCGCTGTTTTCTTTTGCCGCAGATGCAATATCTGATGCAATAGAGAATGGATCTTGGCCCCTAAACAGATCAATAATACCTTTTTTGCACTCCTGTATGAACGTGGCATCAGATGATGTTGCCACGCCTATTGATCCGGAAGATAGACGCACCAGGAAAGGATCTATTGTTTCAAGTGTTTTCTCAAGGGTAGCAGGATCTATAGGGGTAAACCGTATCCTCTGACACCGCGATATAATCGTGGGAATCAGCAAGCTGGGGTTATGAGAAATAAGTATGAATATCGTGGCTTCCGGAGGCTCTTCCAGAGTTTTCAGAATAGCATTGGCGCTTTGACGATTCATCATCTCCGCAGGCTCTATTATTACAACTCTCACCTTTGCCTCAAACGGTTTTAAGACAATATCCCCGATCACATCCCGTATTTCATCGATCGGAATAATCTTCTTCCCTTCCTTCAGGCCAATCTTTATCAGGTCAGGGTGATTGCCTGAAGCTGTCTTTATGCATGAAGCGCACTGGCCGCATGGATCTCCGGGACTCCTTTGACAGTTAAGAGCCTTAAAAAACTCTGTTGCAACAAGGGTTTTGCCCAGGCCTTTGATACCGGCAAAAAGATATGCATGATCCACTTTGCCTGATAATATATGAGACCTAAGGGTTTCTATCTCGTAAGTATGTCCTATGATATCTTTCCACATGAATGATCTTATTATCCTATACTTTTGTTATAGGCAACATGTACAAAGATCTTGCCCTTTGCACTA
>JAGVNP010000156.1 GCA_020053185.1 Deltaproteobacteria bacterium
AGCATATCATCCTTGCGCGCTGCGGTCATGGGACGAAGCTTAATCCTGTCGTTCAAGCCAATCATGCCTTTGCTGTGACCCAGGATAATGCTGAACGGTCCATTGAGGAGCGTACTCCCGTACACCTGCCGTATCGCTGTTGCTATTTTCTTTTGCTCAGGCTCCATGCGGTCAATATCCTTCCAGAAAGGCGATGCAAGCGCCAAAACAGCTTTATCAATCGGAAGTTTGTGTCTTCTCACAAGCAGGTCAAAAAGATATGCAATAACCTCTGTGTCAGTCCTTAATTCAAGCCTGTACCCGAACATCTCGAGATAGCGCTTGTTTATTCCATACGACGATATTTCGCCGTTGTGCACCACAGACCAGTCCAGAAGCGTAAACGGATGAGCGCCACCCCACCAGCCGGGGGTATTTGTGGGGAACCTGCCGTGTGCTGTCCATATATATGCGCTGTAATCTTCTAATTTATAGAATTTTCCGATATCCTCAGGATATCCTACGCCCTTGAAAGCACCCATATCCTTGCCGCTAGATGCCACGAAAGCTCCTTCTATTTCCGAGTTTATTCTCATGACGATTTTCATGACATAATCCCGCTCAGACAGGAACTCGAGCTTGTTCTCAGGCACTTCGAGAAAATACCTCCAGAGTGTGGGGGGATTCGAGATACCGTTCTCTCTATGTGTTGGGATTTTCTCATCTTTATCCACGTTGAAGACGTCCTTGAAGAATTCTTCTGTTGCTTCTTTTGCTTCAATATTGTCAAACATCATATGGAAAGCGTACTGGTGTTTCCGCTTGGGATATATACCATAGGCTGCAAATCCGCCGCCTAATCCATTTGAGCGGTCGTGCATGCATGCGATGGATTTTATTATAACACTGCCGTCGATGCGTCTGCCTTCCTCGCTCATCATCCCGGAAATAGCACATCCAGAGGGAATTCTTTGATGAACCCAATGATATCCGTCTTTTTTAGACGGGTTTTTGATGAATCCAAAGTTCTCTGTCTTTTTTTTGACGGATTCATCAAACATCAAACCGTCACACTTCATTGTCTTCACCTTTTTCTATTAAAGTCAATAATTTTTTTAATTCCTCTGCCCCGCTCTTTGGAGGTTCAGGAAGTTTCAGTTTCTTTCTTACAGAAGTCGGCTCGCCCAGTCTCCCTTCTCTCCTGAACATTTCAATACTGGCGCTGAAGCCCTTTGGCGCATTTCCTTTTTCAAGTGCTAAATGTTTTAATTTATCAAATATCTTGTTCATACCCATCTTCTGCGGGCAGAGTTCGTAGCATGTGTAACAGTCAACGCACCTCCAGATACTGTGCGAAGCAATCACTGCCTCAAGCTCGCCTGACAGCAGTCTTCTTATTATCTCGTTTGGAGCGAATTCAGGATTTATTTTCACAACAGGGCAATCATTAACGCATGCGCCGCACTCGTAGCACCTTCGTAGTGAGTTTAAGTCAAATATCTCGCCCAGCATCTTGAGATAATTGTATTTCGAATCCCACGTTGAAAGGAACTCTGCTGCATCTATCCTGTGCATATCCATGCCCAGTTCCTCTGGCATGAAACCCATGGCAAGACCCAGCAATTCAGGGTAATAAAGTATGGGGACGTTCAGTTTTTCCCCGCTTTTCTGCATCAGGTATTGCCGTGAATCATATTGCATAAAGCACGAGGGGCAGGTGAGAGATATTGCATCTGCCTTTTTTGTGACCTCGAAGAGTTTCATTCTTGCTAAAGCCGTGGCTTCATCAGGCTCGTCTGCTGTATTCAGGTTCCCGCCGCAGCACAGCATCTTTGTCTCGTATTCGATGCTCTTTGCTCCAAGGGCTTCTATCAGTGCATCGAATTTTTTAGGTTTATTGGGGTCGTCGAAGAATATCGAGGAACTGGGGCGCAGCATATGGCAGCCATAGTGCGCTGCAATTTTCATACCGTCGAATGGCTTTACTATATGCTGTTTTATTTTTGAGATGCCTATTTCATCGTGCAATACTTCTACTATATGCTTTACTTCTATGGCTCCATTGTATTCCAGCCCGGTGGATGAGAGTGTCCTGTTTATTTGCTCACGAAGATGGGGATTTATTCGCAGTTCTACCTCCACAGATTTTAACGTGCTGTAGCACCCGTTGCAGGGTATGAGCAAATCATTGCCTGCCTTTTCTGCCAGGGCAAGGTTTCTTGCTGCTGTAACATACCATTGAAGCTCTCCCAGAGACTTGATGATGCTTTTTGTGGGACAGCATGTCGCACCCCCAAGGTCATGCAGAACGCAGCCGAGCTTTGATAAAACGAGCCGTGTTGATTTTTCCATGAAAGGGAAGCGTGCAGGGATGATACAACCTAAGAACAGCGTATATTCAGGCATTTTTTTCTCTCATTGGGGAAATGGACTATAGCTATAATAGTATATAAATTTAACTCAGAAATCGGTAAGATGCTGGTGATATTTTATAAAAATGTGTATAATAAATTTTTTTAAAACCACAATGTTTTTAAAGGGATTTGCACTATATAGTATGCTTGCATAGATGCAATAAGAAATACATCCATGCAATAATCATCCAAAGAAAGGTTGTTAGGATTAGGTATTCATAATCATATAAGGGGTCACAAAACTAATCGTGATCTGAGATATCAATGTTACTTGTCATTTCCGGTTTGGGTAAAATAACGAGGCTGAATACTAACAAGGTATTCGTTAGTTCAGATAGCAAAACGAGCTAAGCTCAAACCGATGAAAACTCTTTTTCTAACACTATTCTTAGGGAGGGTACATATATGCAAAATTCAGATACCACAAAATATATCATTCACGCTACAATAAAAGCAGACGGAGTCATAGAACGACCGGATGTTGTTGGAGCTATATTTGGACAGACAGAAGGTCTCATAGGCAGCGACCTTGACCTGAGAGAATTACAAAAGAGCGGGAGAATAGGAAGGCTGGAAGTCAACATTAAATCAAACATGGGTAAATCAAGCGGAACGATTAATATACCCTCAAGTCTCGATAAGGTTGAAACAGCTGTACTTGCAGCCAGTCTTGAAACGATTGACAGGATTGGTCCATGCATTTCTAACATCATCGTCGCAAAAATCGAGGATGTCAGGTCATCAAAAAGAAAACAGGTCGTGGATCGCGCAAAACATATCCTCACCTCAATGTTTGATGAAATGCTCCCTGAAAGCCAGGAGATAGTAGATGAGGTGAGGCAATCCGTAAGAATCGAAGAGATGACCACATATGGAAAAGAAAACATCCCGATGGGCCCAAATGTCCTCGATTCAGACGCTATAATCGTAGTCGAAGGCAGAGCTGATGTGCTCAACCTTCTACGTTATGGCATTAAGAATTCCATTGCCGTGGGCGGGACAAACGTGCCCCAGGCTGTGGTGGATTTATGCAGGAAAAAGACGGTCACGGCTTTTACAGATGGAGACCGGGGCGGAGAACTGATAATAAAAGAGCTTCTTCAAGTC